>VBKQ01000242.1 GCA_005879505.1 Deltaproteobacteria bacterium | reverse complement strand
GCCCCGCGCCGCTTCGATACCCGCGCTCATCGCCGCGGTCTGACCGAAGTTGAGGCGGAAGCGGATGACACGCAGCTCGGGATGCTCGGCGGCGAGGCGCGACAGCTCCTGGAACGTCCCGTCGCGGGACCCGTCGTCGACGCAGATCACCTCGTGCGAGCGTCCGAGCCTGGCCAGCTCGGCGAAGAGCTCGTCGAGCAGCGGCCGGACGTTCTCGACTTCGTTGAAGAGTGGAATGACGACGGAGATCTGCGGCCGATCCATCCGTGCTGGGGATAACACGCAACCCGGCCGCCCACAACCGCGGCTTGCTCGGCTGCCCGCCCGTGTGCGATGTGACGACATGCCCTCGACCACGAAAGAATTCCGCGAGTTCCTGCTCAAGCAGAATGCATTCGCGCTGGCGATCGGAGTCATCATCGGCGCCGCCATCGGGAAGGTGGTGTCCGGCATCGTGGAGGACGTACTGATGCCGGTGATCGGGCTCGTCCTTCCCGGCGGCGACTGGCGCAGCGCGCAGATCACGCTCTCCGGCCAGAACGCGATCAAGTACGGAGATCTCGCCGGACGGGTGATCGACTTCTTCGTCGTCGCGCTGGTGGTCTTCCTCCTCGCCAAGGCGTTCCTGGAGAAGCCCGCTCCGACGAGGAGCTGCCCGCAATGCCTGGAAACGATCCCGGCCGGCGCGCGAAAGTGCCGCGCCTGCGCGTCACCGGTGTAACGGGCTACTTGCCGGCGCGAGTAGCCGCCGCCGGATCCGGATCGAGGTGCCCTGTGTCGTTCCAGAGGCGCAGGAACGGATCTCGTCCGGAGCGCAGCTCGACCAGGTTGAGCGCGCACTCGTCCTGCGGCCAGCGCAGACGGTACTTGCCGATCGGCGAGCCGGTGAGGGCGGCGCCCAGGATGCGCAGCGTCGCCTTGTGTGAGACCGCGAGGACCGGAAGCGGGGACCCTTCATGGCGCGAGCGGATTTCTTCCAGGGCGGCGAGCGCGCGGCTCGCGACCTGCGCCGCGGTCTCCCCGCCAGGCGGGGAAACGGCCTGCGGGTCCGCGACCCATGCATCGTACCGGTCCCGATCCCTCTCGCGCGCCTGTTCTGGCGACAGCCCCTCCCACTCTCCGTAATCGATCTCCGTCAGTCCGGGAACGACTTGCGCGGACGGCATCGGGGCGATCAGCGCGGCCGTCTGTGCCGTCCGGCCGAGGGGCGAGCGATACACCGCCGCGAACCGGACAGCCGATAGCCTCTGTCCGAGCTTGCGAGCCTGCTGCTGGCCTCGTTCAGTGAGCGGCAGCTCACGGCGGCCATTGAAGGAATCTACCGCGGACGAAGCGGTCTGCGCGTGGCGCGCCAGATAGAGGAGCATCACTCCTCCTCGTCAGTGCGATCGAGCTCCCAGGGAACGATCTGCTCTTCCGAAAAGACGACCACTTCCAGGCCACCGCGCTGCTCGGCGCGCCCGGGCTCGTACACCCGGCGGATCTTGGCGGGGCCCGTGAAGCCCACTCGAGCCATCTTCAAGAGGGACAGCGTGTCGTACATGCGGGCGTCGCAGCCGTCCCTCTCGGCGGCCGTGCCGTGCTGGTGTTGTTGCAGGCAGGGGAACACAATGGAGCGCATCTCATAACCGGAACAGTCTAAAAGCAATAGTCGCTAAGCCGCCTTCGGCGGCCGCGACTATGCGCCCTTCGCGAGGAAATGGCGCCGCACGTAGCGCACGGTATCTGTCAGGGTCTCGACGGGATCGCGCGGCTCGAATCCGAGCAGCCGTTCGCTCTTGCTGGAGTCGATGAAGAACCAGCACTCGCCCATCTCCACGTCGCTCGCCGGCAGGTCGGGCTCGCGGCCCTGGTCGCGGGCCCAGCTCTCGATGACGTGCGCTGCGGCCACCTTCAGCGGCGAAGGCATGCGCAAGAGCGGCGGCGGCCGGTGCGCGATCCGGCCGAGCCGCGCGAAGAACTCGCTGAATTCCCAGTTCGCCGCTCCGAGCAGATGGCGCTCGCCGACGTTGCCCCGCGTCAGCGCCGCGAGGAATGCCCGCGCGGCGTCGCGCACGTCGACGAAGGAGATCCCTCCGCGGGGCAGCACCGGAATCCGCCCCATGAGGAAGCGGAAGACGTCCTGCGTGGAGGACATGCGCGCATCGCCGGGGCCGAGCAGGAGCGATGGGTTCAGGATCACGATCGGCAGGCCGCGGCGCGCGAACTCGATCGCGATCTTCTCCTCGTAGATCTTGCTCAGGTAGTACGGCCATCTCCCGACCGTCTCGATCGGGTAGTCATCCTCTTCGGTGGCGACCCGCCGCACGCGCGAGACGCCGATGGTCCCCGACGAGGAGGCGAGCACGATCCGCTTCAGTCCGGCCCGCGCCGCGCAGGTGAGCAGGTTGCGCGTGCCGTCGACGTGCAGCTCGTACATCTTGCGGGCGTCGGCGGGATCGCGGCTGACCAGGCCGGCCAGATGGTAAACCCCCTCGACACCGGCCATCGCGCGCGCCACGGAATCGGGATCGCGCACGTCGCCCTTGACGGTTTCCGGGTCGGGAACGGCGGCGCCCGAACGCACCAGCAGGCGCACCTCGTGCCCGGCCTCGCGCAGCATCGGGACCAGCGTGGACCCGAGAAACCCCGTTGCGCCGGTGACGAGCAGCTTCACCGCGAGGCCTCCAGGAGCCGCCCCGGCCGTCCGATCTGCGGCGGCGGCTTGCCGTCGCGCAGCGCCTCGATCGCCAGCCGCACCAGGCGGGTCACTTCCTTGTGCGCTGCGGACCGCGCCAGCCCCTGCGTCGCGGCGCGCAGCTCCTCGTAGCGCAGGACCGGGCCGATGCGTACGAGCAGCTTGCGCCGCTTGCGCGGGTCGGGAAGGAACGCCCCCTTGGGCATCGCCTCATGCGTGCCCTCGAGGTAGACCGGAAGGATGTCGGCGCCCGCGGCGAACGAGAGATACGCGATGGCCGGTTTGAAATCTTGAAGACCGCCGTCGGGGGAGCGGGTGCCTTCCGGGAAGATCAGCAGATGGTACCCGAGCTCCAGCGTGCGCACCGCCGTATGCAGGGACTCTTTGAGCGATCCGCGCCGCTGGATGGGAACCAGGTTGGTGAAGTTGCCGAACCAGGCGCGCTTCCACGGGTTGTCGAAGAAGTAGTCGCGCGCGGCGAGCGAGGCGAGCTTTCTTCCTTCGTCTCCGAGAGCGATCTTCACCAGACCGACGTCGAGATGGCTGGCGTGGTTTGCGGCGACGAGGAACGCGCCGCTCGCGGGCACGTTGGCCTGCCCGCTCACCTCGGTCTGGAAGATGCCGCCGTAGAGCGCCTTCTGGAAGAACCCGATCGCGGTGCGTCCCGCCGCCGCGACGGCGCCGGGCACGAAGATGTCCGCATCATTCTTTCCCCGCCGCAGGGTCCCGGTTGCGGCGAGCGTGGCGTCCTCGCGCTTCTCGATCTGGCGCGCCAGCTCGCCCGCCGTGGCGATGGTCGCCGACTCCGCTTCCGAGGGCGCTTTCACCCCAGCCTTCTCCAGCGCGACCGTCAGCTCTGCGATCAGCAGCGAGTCGAAGCCAAGATCGGCGACCAGGCGCGTCTGCGCGCTCACGCTGCCGCGCGGCCGTTGCGCGAGATCGGCGAGCAGATCGTACAACCAGGCGTCGCTGCCGGCCGGCTCGGTCGCGAGCTGGGTCGCTGCCGCCGTGGCCTTCTCCAGCCGCACGAGCTCGGCGATGACCAGCGGCCGCTTCACCTTCCGCGTCGCCGTCTTCGGAAGATCGCCCTCCCAGAAATGGAGCACCTTGACCCGCTTCCAGAACGGCAGCTCGGCCGAGATCTTCGCGAAGTGCTCTTCGACCTTGGCGCGGTCGTCCCGGCTGGCGGGCACGCAGAGGCAGGCGACCCGCTCGTGGCCCTTCCCGTCCGGCAGGCCGACGATGGAGAGCTCCTTGATCAGCGCGGTCCTGCCATACAGCTCCTCGAGCTCGTCCGGATAGACGTTCTTGCCGCTGGCGTCGAGGATCACGTCCTTCTTGCGGCCGACGAGGATCAGCTGCCCATCCTCGTCCAGCCTGCCGAGATCGCCCGTGCGCAGCCACCCGTCCGCGAGCACCTCGCGCGTCGCCGCCGGTTCGTCGAGATAGCCGGCCATCACGTTGGGGCCTTTGGCGAGCACCTCGCCGACTCCGTCGCCATCGGGATTCTCGA
>VBKQ01000241.1 GCA_005879505.1 Deltaproteobacteria bacterium | reverse complement strand
GAGCTGCCAGAGCGCGGACACGCCGATCATGGCATGGATGCGCCCTGTGTTGAGCGCGTCCGACAGCCGCTCCGCGGTCAGCTCGTCGAGGTACGTGATCTCCGCTCCGAGCATCAGCGGCACCAGGAGGCCGCAGCTGAACTCGAAGGTGTGGTGCAGGGGAAGGACGCTGAGCACCCCTTCGCCGACACGGAGGTCAAAGAGGCCGGCGATCTTCGCCGCAAGCGAGGCGAAGTTGCGGTGCGTCAGCACTACGCCTTTGGGCTTTCCGGTGGTGCCGCTGGTGAAGAGCACGGAAGCGACGTCGTCCGCGCTCGCACTCTTGCGCAGCG
>VBKQ01000368.1 GCA_005879505.1 Deltaproteobacteria bacterium | reverse complement strand
ATGAATGGCAGCGGCAAGGCGATCAACGCCAGCACCGACGCATTCAGAATCTCTTCGAGGACGACGACGGCGATGGCGCCCGTGACCGGCAGGCCATGGCGGCACACCAGGACGACGCGCACCGCCTGGCCCGACCGCGCCGGCAGCACGTTGGTCGCGGCGCAGCCGGCGAGATTGTACTGGTACAAGGTCCAAGGCGAGATCCGCTGCATCGGCGCGAGCATGAGCGACCAGCGCCATGCCTTGAGCGGATGCAGGATCACCATGTGCCCGACCGCGCACAACAGCACCAGGCGATAATCGGCGCCGCCGAGCGCCCGCACGAGCGCGGCCGGGTCGAGCCGGGTTGCGAAGAACCAACCGAAGCCGAGAAGCAGACCGACCGCGATGAACCATCGCAAGGCCCGACCTGTCCGCCCCCGAACTCCCGCGGCAACCCCCATGCGGCCCTCGGACGGGTTCACGGCCGCAGGTATAACACCCTGTTCCGGTCACCTCTCCCGGTCAGACGGTAACGAAACGGGCCGCGTGGACCGCCTCCGGAATGCGACCGGTGTCCTGGTGTTCTTCGCCCATGGCGGCGTTCCTGGTGATTCTCGCCCCCTTCCTGGTGCAGCCTGATCAGATCCTGAGCCTCACGCCGCAGGTCTCCGAAGAATCCTCCTGGTCGCCGGACTCCCGCTGGATCGTGTTCGACTCCAACCGCGCCGGGAAGAGCACCAAGCTGCTGGCGAACGCCGACGGCGGCGCCCGGCGGCAGATCACCAACCACGGAGAGGAGGCCATCCACCCGCACTGGTCGCCGGACGGCAAGTGGATCTCTTTCGATCGCGCCCTGGAACGGAGCTGCGAGATCGTGCGGATACCTGCGCCGTGAACGCCCGCGCCTCGAATCAGGTTGACGAGAGCGCGTTCCGCCGTAAGTTCCGCGCCCATGCCCGTTCAGCCTTCATTCTTCGCGCGCCTGTGGCTCGCGGTCGTCTGCTGGTTCCGCATCGTCTTCGATGCGCCCTTTGCGGCGCGGGTCGCAGCCCTCCGCTCCGGCGGCGCCCTTCCCGCAGGCGAGCGCCCCCCGCTCGCTAAGCCACCCGATCCCATGAGCCCCACGCAGGCGCTCCACCTCCTGTCCCTCCTGCAGCGCGAGGGGCGCCTGATCGACTTCTGCGAGGAGGATCTGGCCGGCTTTTCGGACGCGCAAGTGGGCGCCGCCGCCCGCACGGTGCACGACGGCTGCCGCAAAGCCGTGCGCGAAGCGTTCACGCTCATCCCCGTCCGCGCCGAGCCCGAGGGAAGTCCCGTGACCCTCGCCGCCGGTTTCGATCCCCGGGCCGTGCGCCTGACCGGCAACGTGACCGGAAGTCCGCCCTTTTCAGGCGTCCTGCGCCACCACGGCTGGAAGGCGGCGCAGATCCGGATGCCGGCGGCGTCGGGCGACTCCACCGTGATCGCGCCCGCGGAAGTGGAGCTGCCTTGATGGATTCGCGCTATTCGGTCGGGATCGATCTCGGCACCACCAACAGCTCCGTGGCCGAGGTGGATCTCGCGATCGAGCCCGCCGGGCCCGGCGAGCCGCTGCCGGCTCCCATTCCGTTGGAGGTTCCGCAGATGGTCGCGCGCCAGGAAATGGCGGCGCGCCAGCTGCTTCCCTCCTTCATCTATCTGCCGCCGCCGCACGAAGAGCTCGGCGAATTCATCGTGGGGACGTACGCGCGCGAGCGCGGCGGTCAAGTCCCGGGCCGGCTCGTCAGCTCTTCGAAGAGCTGGCTCTCCCATCCCGGCGTGGACCGTCGCTCGCAGCTCCTCCCGGTGGGAGCGGACGCTTCGACGCCGAGGATCTCGCCGCTCGATGCTGCTGCGCGAATCCTCGGTCAGATCCGCGCCGGCTGGGAAGAGGCGCACGCGCACGAGGGCGTCTCACTGGGTGGCCAGGCGGTCACGCTGACCGTGCCCGCTTCGTTCGATGCGGTGGCGCGCGAGCTGACGGTCCAGGCGGCGGCGCAAGCGGGTCTGGCCAATCTCACTCTTCTCGAGGAGCCGCAGGCCGCGCTGTACGCCTGGGTGGAAGCGGCGGGAGACGAATGGCGCAAGCATGTCCGGCCGGGCGACGTGATCCTGGTGGTCGACGTCGGTGGCGGTACCAGCGACTTCTCGCTCATCTCCGTCGGCGAGGACGAAGGCCGGCTCGCACTGACGCGCCTCGCCGTCGGCGACCACATCCTGCTCGGGGGCGACAACGTCGACCTCGCCCTCGCGCACGTCGTCAGCGAGAAGCTGAGGTCGCAGGGCACGAAGCTCGATTCCTGGCAGTTCGCCGCCCTCGCCCACGCCTGCCGCAACGCCAAGGAGACCGGGACGAGTTCGCTCTCGATCCCTGGGCGGGGCAGCGGTCTGGTGGGCGGAACGATAAGGGCGGAGATCACCAAGGAGGAGCTGCGGCGCACGGTGGACGCATTCTTCCCGGACGTCGACGTGGCGGCCGCACCAGCCACGCAGCGGCGGACGGGACTCACCACGCTCGGACTGCCGTACGCGCAGGATCCGGCGGTCACCAGGCATCTCGCGGCGTTCTTGCGCCGCGGCAGCGGCACGCTGGCCCGGCGGCCCGGGGCAACCTTCCTGCATCCCACCGCCATCCTCTTCAACGGCGGCGTCTTCAAGGACGGATCGCTGCAAGAGCGCGTCGCCTCGCTCGTCGATCGCTGGGTGCGCGCCGAAGGCGGGGCGCCGCTCAAGCTGCTGCGTTCCGCCTCACTCGACCTGGCGGTGGCGCTCGGCGCCTCCTACTCGGGGTTGGCGCGCCGCGGCCGCGGAATCCGCATCCGCGGAGGCACGGCGCGCGCCTACTACGTCGGCGTGGAAGCGGCGACACCGGCGGTCCCCGGGTTCGCCCCGCCCGTTCGCGCGGTCTGCCTGGCGCCGTTCGGGATGGAGGAAGGCAGCACCGTCGACCTCCCGCAGCTGGAGGTCGGCGCGGTGGTCGGCGAGACCGCTTCGTTCCGCTTCTTCGCTTCCAGCGCGCGCCGCGACGACGCGCCCGGTGCCGTCGTCGAGGCGGTGGACGATCTGGAGGAGCTGCCGCCCATCGAGACGACGCTCCCCGCCGCCGACGGCAGCGCGGGCGAAGTGCTGCCCGTCCACCTGCGGTCGCACGTCACCGAGGTGGGAACGCTCGAGCTGCACCTCGTCTCGCCGGCGGGACGCGCCTGGAAGCTCGAGTTCTCCGTGAGGCAGGAGTGACCCTGCGGTACGCAGTCGGCATCGATCTCGGCACCTCCAACTCGGCGCTGGCGTACGCGGACCTGCTGGAGGGCGATCCGCAGCTTCACGTGTTCGACGTCCCACAGCTCGTCGATGCCTCGCTCACGCAGGGTCGCAAGCTTTTGCCTTCGCATCTCTACCTTCCCTCGCCACACGAAGGATTGGGTGAGGCCGTGGTCGGCACGTTCGCGCGCGATCGCGGCGCCCAAGTGCCCGGCCGGCACGTAGCGTCGGCGAAAAGCTGGCTCTGCCACCCCGCGGTGGACCGCACCGCGCCCATCCTGCCTTGGGGGGCGCCGCCGGACGTGCCGCGCCTCTCTCCGGTAGCCGCAAGCGCGCACATCCTCCGCCACCTGCGCGACGCCTGGGATCGGGCGCACGCCGACGCTCCGCTCGCGGAGCAGGACGTGATCGTGACGGTCCCCGCTTCCTTCGACGAAGGTGCGCGCGCGCTGACGCTGCGGGCTGCGGAAGAGGCCGGGCTGCCGGAGATCCTCCTGCTGGAAGAGCCGCAAGCCGCATTCTACGACTGGACACGGGTCCACCGCGGCCAGCTCGGGCCGGAGCTCGCAGACATCCACCTCGTCCTGGTGGTCGACGTCGGCGGAGGCACTACGGATCTCACCCTCATCCGCACCGAGGTGCGCGACGAGGCACCGCCTCTGCTGGAACGAATCGCCGTCGGGGACCATCTGCTGCTCGGCGGCGACAACATGGACATCGCGCTCGCTCGCACCGCGGAAAAACGGATCGGGCAGAGATTGAACGCGGCGCAATTCGGAGCGCTGGTGCAGGCCTCGCGCGCGGCCAAGGAGCTGCTGCTCGGCGAGGGCGCGCCGGAGCGGACGTCGGTGGCCGTCGCCGGGGCTGGGTCACGGCTGATCGGCGGCACGCTGACGGCGGAGCTGGGCCGGGACGAGGTTCGCACCCTGCTGCTCGACGGGTTCTTCCCGCGCGTGGCTCCCACGGACGTCCCGGCGCGGGCGGCGCGCGCCATCGGTCTCGCGGAGCTGGGCCTGCCTTACGCCGCCGACCCCGCGATCACCAGGCACGCCGCGGCGTTCCTCCAGCGCCATGCGCGCACCGCCGCCGAACTGCGCGTCGACGCCGTGCTCTTCAACGGCGGCGCGCTCACGCCGCCGCTGCTGGCAGGGCGGCTCACCGAGGTGCTCTCGAGCTGGAGCTCGAGGCCCGTGCGCCGCCTGCGCAACGACGCCCCGGATCTGGCGGTTGCGCGCGGGGCAGCGACGTATGCGCTCGTCCGCCGCGGCCTCGGACTGCGCATCGGCGGCGGCAGCCCCCGCACGTACTACGTCGGCGTGGGAGACCGCGGCCAGGCCGTCTGCGTGGTTCCGCGGGGAGCGCCGGAAGGGGTCGAACAGACGCTCGACCGCGACTTCTCACTGGTGCTCGGGCGCCCGGTCCGGTTCCGCCTGTTCGCGTCGGCCGGATTCCGTCCCGAGCGCGCCGGCGATCTGGTGGCGGTGGAGGAAGAGCTCGCCGAGTTGCCGCCGGTGCAGACCGTTATTTCCGGCGAAGGGACCGCTCCGGTGCGGCTGAAGGCCGTGCTCACCGAGATCGGCACGCTCGAGGTGTTCTGCGAAGGCGCGCAGCGCTGGAAGCTGGAGTTCCAGCTTCGGGGAGAAGCGCGGGAATCCGGCGGCGTCTCGCAGCTCCCGCGCAACATCGATGCGGCCCGCGAGCAGCTCCAGATCGTATTCGGCAAGAAGCCCGTGCACGACGCGAGCGCGAAGGACGTCTGGCGCAATCTCGAGCGCGTGCTCAGCGATCGCGCCTCCTGGACGCTGGCGACCGACCGTGACCTCTGGGGCGTGCTCTGGGCCGGGGCGCAGAAGCGGCGGCGCAGCCCGGACCATGAGCGCATGTTCCTTTCGCTCTGCGGTTTCCTGCTGCGGCCCGGCTTTGGCGCGCCTCTCGACGCCTGGCGGGTCGAGCAGGCGTGGACCCTCTTTTCGCAGGGGCTGACCCACCACAAGGAGCCCGCGGTCTGGGCGGCCTGGTGGGTGCTCTGGCGGCGGATCGCAGCGGGGCTGCCGGACGAGGCCCATCTAGCTCTCTTCGAAGCCATCGCTCCTCACTTGAAGCCCGCGCCGAAGCAGCGGGTCGCGAACCCGGCGAAGAAAGCTCCGGGGCTCGGCATCGACGAGATGGTGCGGCTCCTCGGCGCCCTCGAGCGGCTGCCGGTGGACCGGAAGATCGAAGCCGGCGCCTGGCTCTTGGAGAGGCTGTCCGCCGGACGCGCTCCCGGTGTCGCCTGGGCCTTGGGCCGGCTGGGCGCGCGCATTCCCGTCGCGGGTGCCGCGCACTACGCCGTTCCCCCGGAAGTGGCCAGCGAATGGCTGGCTCGCCTTCTTGCGCTGGACTTCGGCGCCGTCGAGGACGCGCCGTTCGCCATCGCACAGATCGCCCGGCGGTCGGGCGACCGCGCCCGGGACCTGGACGAGGAGACGCGCGAGCGGGCCGCAGCGCGACTGGAGCGCTCCGCCGCGCCCGAGGACTGGCCCCTCTCTATCCGCGAGGCGCGTGCGCTCGGGGAGAAGGACGAGCAGCGGGTGTTCGGCGAGGCGTTGCCCTTGGGCTTGCACCTGGCCGCGTGAGGTTTGACTCTCCGGCAAAAGTCCTGCTACCCATCCGTCCCGGCGGGCGCAGGCTCGCCCCGAGACCACAGGGCGGCGGACCCGTCCGTAACAAAGAGAAGGTTCTTCATGGCGCAGGGTACGGTGAAGTGGTTCAACGACAGCAAGGGGTTTGGCTTCATCTCGCAGGAGGGCGGCGAGGACGTCTTCGTCCATCACACCGCCATCCAGATGGACGGCTTCCGCTCGCTCAGCGAAGGCGATCGCGTGGAGTTCGACATCATCAAAGGTCCGAAAGGGTTACAAGCGCAGAACGTGCGCAAGCACTGAAGCGACTCTCCTTGACTCTCGCGAGGGGCCACTCCCGGCGACGGAGCGGCCCTTCGTGTTTCAAACCCAATCACCCCCGCGGCCACCAGCTCAGGCTCTGCTCGGTCACGTGCGTCTCGTCCAGCCGGCGCCGGTGTGCGGCCAACAGGTCCATGCCGGCGGCCGCTCCCGCCGCCAGCAGCGTCTTCCGTTCGACGGCGGTGGTGTGCAGGAGCTGCCCGACCAGCGAGCCCACGGCGCCGCCGGTGGCGATGATCGGGCCCTCCGCGCCGAAAGGGCCGCCGGTGCCGATGGAGAGGACGCAGATGTATACGACGCGGCCGCGCCAGCCTCGGCCTGCGGCGCACGGCGGCGCGGCCCGCCGGCGTCAGCGAGAGCTCGACGCGACGACCGTCCGCCGGCGACCGCTGCCGCTTCACCAGGCCTCCATCCACCAGGCGGCGCGCGACCACCGAGACGGAGCTCTGGTGCGTCAGCGTACGCTCCGCAAGCTCGCCGGGCGTGAGCGCGCCGCCGGCGCTGCGCAGTTGCTGGAGCACGAAGAGTTGCGCGGCGGACATCCCGGTGCGCCGCTCCGCCGCGCGCGCCGACTGACGCAGGAGCCGGACGATGCGGCGGATGGCGTCGAGGACGGCGCGGGCGTCGGCGGATGCATGGGGGCCCATGGACCGCGTCTGTTCTAGGTCTCGCGGGGGGAGGGCGCAACCTTTCGGCGCGCACCATCAGTGCAGGGTGAACGCCTTCGCCAGCCGGCGCGCCCGCGGGCTTCGCCGCATGCGTCGGCTCGTCTTGGTCTCGCGTCGCCGGTTCGGCAACTCCGCCGCCGCCGATCGGCCCGTCTTCAGCAGCTCGAGCAACGCCCGTTCCGCCCTGTTGCTGCGCGCCGCGATCAGCTCCTCCATCGTCTTGAAGTAGGTCTTCAGCACCGTCCCTTTCTCGAAGCTGTGCAGCACGGACGGCCATATGTAGCTGGACCTGCACACCGCCGGAGTGTTGCCGAGCTGGGCCGCGGTCTCCTTGACCGCGGCGACGATCAGCTTGCGGCGGTCGGTGCGGCCCTCGATCTCCTCCCCTTCGAGCCGAGCCAGGGCGCAGGCTGCGATCAGAGTCCCGGCCCAGGTGCGGAAGTCCTTCGCCGAGAAGCGCTCGCCCATCACTTCCTTGATGTAGTTGTTGATGTGCCGCCGGCGGACGTTCACGACGGTGCCGTCTTCGGCGACGTACTGGAAGAGGTCTTTACCCGGTACTTTCTTCAACTCGCGGACGATCCGCGCCACGCGGCGGTCGCGCAGCTCGTTGACCTGCTCCTTGCCGGCCTTGCCGCGGTAGTGGAACCGCACCGTGTCTCCCTGGACGCTGGCGTGCCGGTTCTGCAACGTGGCGATGCCGAAGCTGCCGTTCTCCTTCGCGTAGGCCTCGCTGCCCGGCCGCATGAAGCAGGTCGAGAGGATGCGCAGGATGCACGCCATCACCTTCTCGCGCGGCAGCCCTGGCAGCCGCATGTCGCGATCGACGGCCTTGCGCATCAGCGGCAGCGCGCGGCCGAACGCGAGCAGCCTGTCATACTTCTTCTGCTCGCGGACGCGGACCGCGCCCTCGCTGTAGCGGTACTGCCAGCGGCCCTTCTTGTCGCGCCCGACCGCCTGCAGCTTCGCGCGCGGGTTGCGATTGATGGCGACGTCGGTCCAGGCCGGAGGAATCCGCAGGGAGCGCAGGCGGGACACCTCGCGCACGGGGGCGCCGGCGAAACGAAAACCGCTTTTCGGCGAACCGACCCGCCTGTACCCCGTCTCCTGCAAGAGCTCGATGTGGGTCATCCGTGCAAAAGATTGTTTCTCCTGGCCGGCGGATGCTCGGCGGCTCGCCCGCCCTACGGTTGCCCGCACCCAACCCGCCGTCATCCGAGAAGGGATTGCAGCGGCGCGGCGCGTTGTTTTCCCCGGAACCAAACGTGCCGCGAAGCATCCAAGAAGTCGCCCGGCACGCGTTGCGATGGCAGACTCGGTCGCCAGCAGTGCGTCCGGGCGCTTGATTTTCCGCACCGATTCTTGTTAGTGGCAGCGCTCCTTTTTCCGGAGGGGGCTTCAGGAAGGCAAGGCAGACGTGGCGAACATCGACTTCATCCGCAACATCGGCATCTCGGCCCACATCGATTCGGGCAAGACGACCCTGTCGGAGCGCATCCTGTACTACACGGGGCGCATTCACCAGATCCACGAGGTGAAGGGCAAGGACGCGGTCGGCGCCAAGATGGACTCGATGGATCTGGAGCGCGAGAAGGGGATCACCATCCAGTCGGCGGCCACGTATTGCGAGTGGGACGCGACGGACCGCTCTCGCCCGACACACAACATCAACATCATCGACACTCCCGGGCACGTCGACTTCACCATCGAGGTGGAGCGCGCGCTCCGCGTGCTCGACGGCGCCATCCTGGTGCTCTGTTCGGTCTCCGGCGTCCAGTCGCAGTCGATCACCGTCGACCGGCAGATGCGGCGCTACAAGGTCCCCCGGCTGGCGTTCATCAACAAGATGGACCGCGCCGGGGCCAACGCCTTCCGCGTCACGCAGCAGCTGCGGGAGAAGCTGAACCACAACGCGGTGCTGATGGAGCTGCCGATCGGTGCCGAGGACAAGTTCCAGGGCGTCATCGATCTGGTCACCATGAAGGCGCACTACTACGACGGGGAAAACGGCGAGAAGATCCGCACCGAGGAGGTCCCCGCCGACCTGCTCGAGCAGGCGAAGACGATGCGCCACGACCTGATCGCGGCGGTGGCCGAGTACGATGACAAGCTCACCGAGCTGTTCCTCGAGGACAAGGAGCCCGCCGTCGAGGACATCCGCCGGGCCGTCCGCGCCGGCACCCTGCAGCTCAAGCTGACGCCGGTGTTCTGCGGCTCCGCCTACAAGAACAAGGGCGTGCAGCACCTGTTGGACGGCGTCGTCTACTACCTTCCCAACCCGAAGGAAGTGGTGAACGAGGCGCACGACCAGAGCAAGAAGGAAGAGAAGGTGGTGCTCGCCTCCGATCCGTCCAAGCCGTTCGTCGGGCTCGCCTTCAAGCTGGAGGACGGGCGCTACGGCCAGCTCACCTACCTGCGCATGTACCAGGGCAAGGTGGCCAAGGGCGACTTCATCGTCAACTCGCGCGACGGCAAGAAGGTGAAGGTCCCGCGCCTGGTGCGCATGCACGCCGACGAGATGCACGACATCGACTCGGCGCAGGCGGGCGACATCATCGCCATGTTCGGGATCGACTGCGCCTCCGGCGACACGTTCACCGACGGCACCGTGAAGTACACGATGACCTCGATGCACGTGCCCGACGCCGTGATCTCGCTGGCCATCGCCCCGAAGGAGAAGTCGGCCGCGGCGAACTTCTCCAAGGCACTGAACCGGTTCACCCGCGAGGACCCGACCTTCCGCGTCCACCGCGACGAGGAGTCGGCGCAGACCATCGCCTCCTGGATGGGCGAGCTCCACCTCGAGATCTACATGGAGCGCATCAAGCGCGAGTACGGCTGCGAGGTGGTCGTCGGTCAGCCGCAAGTCGCCTACCGCGAGGCCATCCAGCAGCGCGGCGAGTTTGCGTACACGCACAAGAAGCAGACCGGAGGCTCCGGTCAGTTCGCCCGCGTGGCCGGCTACATCGAGCCGCTGCCGGAGGACGCCGTCGAGGTCTACGAGTTCGTCGACGACGTGGTGGGCGGCGCCATCCCGCGCGAGTTCATCCCCGCCTGCGACAAGGGGTTCAAGGAGGCGATCAAGAAGGGTTCACTGATCGGCTTCCCGGTGGTGAAGGTCCGCTGCGTGATCAACGACGGCCTTTCCCACGCGGTGGACTCCAGCGAGCAGGCCTTCAAGACTGCCGCCCTGATGGGCTTCCGCGAGGCGTACGAGAAGGCGAAGCCGGTCATCCTCGAGCCGATCATGAACGTCGAGGTACAGGCTCCGGAGGAGTTCCAGGGAGCGGTGGTCGGCCAGCTGAACCAGCGGCGCGGGATCATCCAGAACACCGAGACCGTGGAGGGCTACCTGATCGCGAGCGCGCACGTACCGCTCTCGGAGATGTTCGGGTACTCGACGGACCTCCGCTCGGCGACCCAGGGCAAGGGCGAGTTCTCCATGGAGTTCGCGAAGTACCAGCCGGTACCGCGGGCAACGCAGGAGCAGATGATCAAGGAGTTCCGGGAGAAGCAGGCGGCGGCGAAGAAGTAACGCCCGGCAGGCCGCTGCCTTCGGAAGCGATCTCTGCCCATTTCTTGGTTCAACCGGTTGGCGGTTCAACCGGTTGAACTAAAATGCTCCGGTGTGATCTTCGCTGTGATTTCAAGTGCTTGAAGCGACGGCCTTCTACTCCAGCGCGAGTCGTCGACGACGTAACGGGGGTCCTGTTCGTCGTACCCGACCGCCTGGTCTACAGCGTCAGCCCGATCTACGGCCGTCCAGGCGTGTTCGCATTCAACTGCCGGACGGGGCGGGTGCGCCGTCTGGTGAGACCGAAGAACGTGGATCCCTCTTACCCGGAGGGCCTCGACTACTTCGAATTGGCGTGGCTAAAGGACGACCGCATCTACTTTTACTATGCCGCGGACGTCGATCGCGCCGACTTTACGACGTTCCGCGAGCCCAAGAACCTCTACGTAACGGACCTGTCCGGGTCGCGAATGCGACGGGCTCGATGACAGCGGTTCTGGTTCAGCGGCTGAACTGACTCCTCCAGTTGACGTACCTAGTTCAACCGGTTGAACCAGCCGGCCGCCATTCGAAAGGGGCAAAGATCGCGGAGACGGTCACACCTCCACCCGCGGCAGATTCGCCATCGACCGCTCCACCGCCTCCCGCGGGTACTCGAAGTCCTCCAGCTTCCCGGCGAAGTACTGGTCGTACGCGCCCAGATCGAAGTGCCCGTGCCCCGACAGATTGAAGAGGATTACCCGGGCCTTCGCCTCCGCATCCGCCTTCTTCGCCTCGTCGACGGCCGCCTTGATCGCGTGCGAGCTCTCCGGCGCGGGAATGATCCCCTCCGAGCGCGAGAATGTGACCGCCGCTTCGAAGCATGCTCGCTGCGGATAGGCCACAGCCTCGATCAGCCCGTCGTGGAGCAGGCGCGATACGAGCGGCGCCGCGCCATGATACCGCAGCCCGCCGGCATGGATCCCGGGGGGCATGAAGTCGTGCCCGAGGGTGTGCATCTTCACGATGGGCGTCATGCCGACGGTGTCGCCGTAGTCGAAGGCGTAGACGCCCTTGGTCAGCGATGGACAACTGGACGGCTCCGCCGCGACCAGGCGCACGTTGCGGCCGTTCATCTTGTCCCGCACGAAGGGCAGCGCGATCCCGGAGAAATTGCTGCCCCCTCCGTGGCACGCGATCACCACATCCGGATACTCGCCGGCTAGCTTCATCTGCTCCTGCGCCTCCAGCCCGATCACGGTCTGGTGCATGCAGACGTGATTGAGCACCGAACCGAGCGAGTACTTCGTATCGTCGTGCGTCGCCGCGTCCTCGACCGCTTCGGAAATCGCGATGCCGAGGGACCCGTTGGAGCGCGGGTCCTTCGCGAGAATGCCGCGCCCCGCGTTCGTCTTGTCCGTGGGGGAGGCGAAGACCTTCGCACCCCAGGTCTGCATCATCGAGCGGCGATAAGGCTTCTGCTCGTAGCTGATGCGCACCATGTAGACCGTGACCTCGAGCCCGAAGAGCGCGCCCGCGAACGCCAGCGAGCTGCCCCACTGGCCGGCGCCGGTCTCGGTGGCGAGGCGCTTGACTCCCTCCTTCGCGTTGTAGAACGCCTGCGCCACCGCGGTGTTCGGCTTGTGGCTGCCGGAGGGCGAGACGCCTTCGTACTTGTAATAGATGTGCGATCGCGTACCGATCGCCCGCTCCATCCGCTCGGCACGAAAGAGCGGCGACGGCCGCCACAGGGCGAGCGCGCCACGGACCTCGTCGGGGATGGGCACCTCGCGGCGCGTGCTCATCTCCTGCTCGATGATGGCCATGGGAAAGAGCGGCGCGAGGTCCTGCGGACCGACGGGTTTTCGGGTCTGCGGATGCAGCACCGGCGCCGGCGGAGAATCGAGATCCGCGAGGATGTTGTACCAGTGGCGGGGGATCTGGTCCTCTCGGAGCAAATACTTGGTGGGCATGGAGTCCTCCGGGGCCGAAGGATTAGGCTCCCCCCGGGACGGGAATCAATCCCGGAACCACGGCTCGCCCGGTCAGTGGTCCTCTTGGGTGCCCCGTCGGCAAATGCGTCCGGTTGAAGCCTTGCCCGGGAAACTCCCGCTATCCATCTTCTCGCAGGGGGGTTCGGCATGCCTGCTCGGCCGCTCGCCTGCGCCTGCGCGCTCCTGATCGCTGGCTGCGCCCGCACCAACGCATCCCCGGTCGCGCCGCCGCCGCCGAACGAAAGGCCGCCATCGGTCGATCCATACAAAGAATTGGTCATTGTCGATGCGTCGGTCGTCCTCGACGCACGCGCGTCGAACGCTACCGGCGGCACCTGGAGCTTCCGCTGGGCCGTCGAGCAACTGACACCGCCAGGGCTCAGCGCATCCTCCATGGTCGAACGATGGCTTCGGTCCTTCCGTCTCGACGGCGTGGGCGGCCGCCGGGTCGATGATCGCCCCGGCGTCGACAGGCTGCTTTCGTCCTGGCCGCGTGCCGCCGACTCTTCCCTCGATCTGGCGCGCGCGCCATTCCGGCTGTTGGCCATCGCGAGCCGGCTCGATCTCGAATCAAGCCCGCAGGGCGAGGGGCGCCTGGTCTTCGGGCTCGTCGACCCGGCGACCGGAGATCCGGGGTTGATGACTGTCGTGTTCGAATACCGGCTTCCTTCGCTGGGGACGGCGAACGATCGCCGGGCATGGGCTGCACGCTGGCACGCGTTGGGCGACCACGCGTTCGGTAGCGACTACAACGTGGCGCTCGAATCGGTGACCAACGCGTTCGCGAAGGCGGGAAGCGATGCCGCCGGCGTCAACGGCTCTGCGCTGGCCCAACTGCGGACGAATGAAGCGGCGTTTGGATCGCCATGGGAATTGCGCGAATGGACCCTGGAGCGCGACGGCCTGCGGCCGGCCTTGACCCCTCAGGGTCCGGACCAGTCCCTGAACGGCTCCGCGACGCTCGCGCAGTTCATCGTCGATCACGCCGGCGAAGTCAGGGCCGGCCACCTCGCGCTTCCCCATGAGATGCTGGCGGGCACGTCGCTCGAGACGGGCGCGTGGCGTTTTCCCGACGACGCGCGCATCGACGAGCCACTGCGCTACGCGTTTGCGGTGCAAACCTGCAACGGGTGCCACGCTTCCGAGACTTTCTCGGCCCAGGGCTTCTTCCACGTCAATCCGCTGCGGCCCATCGCGCCGGGGAGCAACGGACAGGATCGGCTTTCCGAATTCCTCCGTGGATCCGAGCTGCGCCGCAGGGCGGACCACTTCGCTGCTCTGCTGGCAGGCACGGCCGCGGGCCCTACTGGCGCACCAACCGATCTCCCGGCTCTGCCGGTGGATGCGCCGCGCTACGACGTCCTGCAGATTCCGGCGCCTGAGGACGGCGCGCCGGTTGCGATCAATGCGGGCCGCGTGCTGGGAAACTCCGCCGCGGGTGGTCCATGGATCTACGACGGCGCGCTCCGATACCTCCTCCCCGGCGACGCCCGCGGAACAGTGGCCCAGGGCTTCAACTCGGCCGGAGAAGTGGTCGGGTACCTCACCCGCGGCGGTGCGCGGCGCGCGTTCGTGCTCTCCGGCGGCGCGTTGACCGAGGTCGGCACCCTCGGCGGCGACGACAGCGCTGCCACAGTGGTGAACGACGCCGGACTCGTCGCCGGCGAGTCCACGGTTTCCGACGGCAGTCATCACGCCTTCGTCTATCGTGGCGCCATCCGCGACATCGGCAGCCTCGGAGGTGACGAGACTCTCCCGTTCGCGCTCGGCCCGACGGGCCTGGTCACGGGCCAGTCGCAATTGTTGGCTCCCGTCTTCACCGCCCACGCGTTCGTGTGGAACCCGGCCGGCGGCGCGATGGCCGATCTCGGTACCCTCGGCGGCAGATACAGCCGTGGGCAGACCATCGACAGCAAAGGCTTCGTCGCCGGTTTCTCGACGCTGGTGCCGAGCGACGAGAAGGTCCATGCCTTCGCCTCCGACGGCCTCACGATGGTCGATCTCGGCTCGTCGCCGGGCCTGCCTTGGAGCGCGGTCACGGGCCGCAACACGGCGGGCACGATGGTCGGCAACATCTATGATGTGCCGACACCCACCGCCACCATCTTCGAGATCCATGCCTTCGTCTACGCCAGAGGCGCGATGCTGGACCTGAACAGGCTCGCCCACGGTTCGCCAGCCGTGCTGAGGACCGCGCTGGGAATCGACGACGCAGGCCGCATCCTCTGCACGGACGGCCAGGTCGGCGCTCCCCGCGCGCACGGCCTGCTGCTGACTCCGCGCTGACATCGATCGATTCGGGCAGACATCGCCGCGGGGGCCCTCCTTGCTCCCCTAGCACGGGGGCGTAGACTCCGCGCCGATGCTCGGCGAAGAGATCAGCGGACCGCCTCTGCCGGCGGTGCCCTTCCACACCATCCCCGAGCTGATCGCAGCGCGCGCCCTCGCGGATCCGCCCCGCCCCGCGGTCCGGTACCGCGGCCCCTCCGGCCGCTGGCAGGACCTCACTTGGTCCGCGCTCGACGCGCGCCGCCGCGCTGTCGCGACCGGGCTCGCCTCGTTGGGGGTGAACCGCGGCGACGTGGTCGCCTTCGTTGCTCACAACTCCGCCGAGATGATGATCGGCGAATTCGCCGCGCAGACGCTCGGAGCGGCCGTCGCGCCCATCTTTCCAGGCTATTCGCCCGACGTCCTGCACCACTGCCTCAATGACTCCGGCGCACGCGTTGCCGTCGCCGGTACGGCGGTACAGCAGCACCAGCTCGCGCGGTCGCGTGGGCTGGAAAAGATCGTCGTGCTCGACGATCGCCCCCTGATCGACGACGCCCGCGGCGTTCCCCTTCGCTCCCTGGAGAAGCCGGTGGGGCAAAACAACGTCGAGTCGCGTTCCAAGGACACCGCGTTCCTCCTGTACACCAGCGGCACCACTGGCGCCCCGAAGGGCGTCGAGTTGACGCACCACAATGCCCTCTCCCAGCAGACCTCGATCGCCGCCGTCTGGGACGTGAGCGACCGCGATGTCTTCCTTTGCTGGCTGCCCTGGCACCACTGCTTCGGCGCGCTCTTCGAACGCTTGATGGCGCTCTGGCACCGCGCATTGCTGGTGATCGACGACTCGCGCGGTCTCGACCTCGACGGCCTGGTGCGGAACATCATCGACGTGCGCCCGACGGTGTACTTCGCCGTTTCCCGCGTCTACAACGGTCTGACCGTCCGGGCGAAGAAGGACGCGAAATTGCGCGAGGCGCTGCGGTCGCTGCGGTTCGCCTTCAGCGCCGCCGCCCCGATCAGCCAGCCGGCTTTCCGCTGGTTCGAGGAGAACGGCGTGCCCGTGCTGGAAGGATGGGGACTGACGGAGACGTCGCCCTGCGCCACCATCACGCGGCGCGAGCAGCCGCGGACTCCGGGCGTGGTCGGCCATCCGCTGCCCGGAACGACCGTGAAGCTCGAACCGGTCGAGGGGTTCCCCGGGCGCGGCGAGATCCTCGTGCGCGGGCCACAAGTCATGCGCGGATACCGCAACCGCCCGGCCGACACGGCGGCCGCGATCCAGGGCGGCTGGTTGCGCAGCGGAGATCTGGGCGAATGGACCCCGAACGGCCTCAAGCTGTATGGCCGGCTCGACGGCGTGTTCAAGCTGGAGAACGGCGAGAAGGTTTCCGCCGGAGAGGTGGAGGCACGGATGCTGGCGGCGACGCCCCTGCTCGAGCAGGCGGTGGTGCTCGGCGCCGGGCAGCCGTTCGTGACCGCCCTCTGCTGGATCTCGCCAGGCGCGGCGCAGCGGTGGCTGGAGGAACGGCAGCTCGACGTTCCCGAGGGCATCGCGGGCCTCACCCACGTTGGGGAGCTGCGGCGTACGATCGTCGAGGCATTGCAGGCTGCCAACCTGCTCGCGTCGGTGCACTACGAGCGGGTCCGGCGCGTCGCACTCATTCCGGAGGCGCCCTCGCTGGAGACGGGCGAGCTGACGCCGACCCTGAAGATGGTGCGCTCGGTGTCCACCGCGCGGCATCCGGCCCTGATCGCCGCGATGAGCGAGGACCGGCCGCACCCGCAAGTCCTCGAGATATTGCGGCGCGCCGACCCGTTCGGTCACGCCTGATGGGCGCGCTGATCAACTTCCTCGCCCTGATGGTGCTGCTCTTTGCCGGATTGGGACAGACGGGGTCGCTGCCTCCGCGCGTCGGCTACGGCATCGCCATCGCCCTGGCCGTCGTCACCTTCGCCCTCGCCATCGTCCGCTACCGTCGCAGCAAGTGACTCATTCGCCGGCATCAGAAAATCCGATGGGCTTTTCCGGACCGTACCAGAACCGGATCGCCTGCGGATCCACCTCGTAGATCCGCTTCGCCGCCTCACCCGGAACCACCGCGCAGTCCGGCGATCCCGGATCCTCCACGACGGCGGCCGCACCCTGCTCCAGGTCCTTCTGCGTCTGCAGCGAGACGTCGAGGCGCCCGATCTTCCCGCTGCGCCGGACGTAGTGGAAGGAGATCTCGCCCGCCTCCCGGATGCGGTGGGTCTCCACCAGCTGCCGCAGGCGCCGCGCGCGCTCCGACTGCATCCGCGCCTCGGCCTGCTTCGCCGCTTCCTTGCGGCGCTCCTCCGCCAGCTCGGCTTCGCGGGCCGCGAACGCCTCGCGGCGCTGCCGCTCCTCTTCGGAGACCTGCTTCTCCCGCGCGCGATGCGGCCTCGCGGACCCTTGCCGCTGATCCTTGGCGGCCTCCTGCGCCTGCTTCTCGGTCACCAACCCGGCCTTCAGCAGCTTGTCGCGGAGGTTCTGCATGCGCGCCGCAGCTTAGCTTCCGGCAGGGCGGGGCGAAAGACCGATTCGGCGGACACCGCCGGGCAACCGGCGTTAAGTACAACTGCGTGGAAGTGATGTTCGTGG
>VBKQ01000240.1 GCA_005879505.1 Deltaproteobacteria bacterium | reverse complement strand
CAGCTCCTTCGCCGTGTCTTGCTGCGGGCTGACGACCACGTTTCGTCCCATTGCCCAGGAGAGGCGGTCGGGCAGGTTGAGCAACTCGGCGACCACGAACAGCGCGGCGCCGATGGGAATCACCGACTGTGTCAGGGATATGGGAATGTTCACGGTCACCAGCGTTTCGCCGGCGAGCGCGTGCAGGATCGAGGTTCCCTGCCAGGCGAGCAGGACCGAGGCGACCTCGTCGTACCAGGCGAGAGGCCGCCTCGCGGCGCGGAAAGCGATGCCGGCGAGCACCTCGACAGCGAGAACCACCAGTAGCGCGCCGGTGATCGCCTCCAGGATCCGCTCGATGGAACGGCGCCAGATCGCTCGGGCCGTCACTTTCCGGATCCGAGCGCGATCGCCTTCTCGACCATCTCCTTGCCGTTCGGCACTTCCGTGGAGAAGTCGTCGTAGACAGGCTTGCTCGCCTTCTGGAAAGCCTGCTTGTCGGCCTGGTTCACCTGCATTCCCGCTTGCTTCAGCTTGCCGAGGAGCTCGTCATCCAGCTTCGCGCCGGTCTCGTGGACGAAGGGCTGTGTCTCCTGCGCCGTCTGCTGGATCTGCTTGCGCACGGCTTCGGGGAGCGCGTCGAACTTGCGCGGGGAGCAGACCAGGTACGCCGGCGTGTAGACGTGGTCCGTCATCGAGAGATACTTCTGCACCTCCTGGAATTTCGAGGTGTAGATCTGCGTGAGCGGGTTTTCCTCCCCGTCCATCACGCCCGTCTGCAGGGCGACGAACACTTCCGACAGGCCCATCGCCGAGGGGCTCGCGCCGTAGGACTGGAACATCTTCACCCGCCACTTGCCCTTCGGGACCCGCAGCTTGATGCCTTTGAGGTCCTCGGGCGCCTTGATCGGGCGCTGGTTGTTCGTGATCTGGCGGAAGCCGTTCTCCCAGGTGGCGAGGATCCTGTAGCCCGCCTTCTCCGCGATCGGGACCAGCGTCGGCCAGACGATTTCCTTGTCGATCCGCTTCATGTGCTCGCGGTCTTTCACCAGGTAAGGCATCTCGAAGAGCCCGAACGCGGGGACGACGGAAGACATCACCGTCGAGGGCAGCGCGAAGTCCACGGTGCCCAGCTTCACCTTCTGCAGCAGCTCAGTGTCGTCACCGAGCTGGCTTGCGCCGTACACCTGGATGACGACCTTGCCGCCGGTCTTCTCCTTCACGCGCTTGGCGAACTCGGTCGCGGACAGGTCGAAGAGCGATCCCGGCGATCCGACGTGGCCGAGCTTCAGCTCTACGGTCTGCGCGCCGGCGGCGCGCGGGAGAAGCAAGGTGCACAGCGTAAACATGGCTGCGGCGTAGAGCGCTCTCATGCGTGTGCTCCGCGTCAGAGGTGGATGACCCAGCAGTGCGGCGGGCGCATGGTACACCTCGTCCGACGGTGCGAAGTCAAGCGCGCGCTCGCCGGCCACCATCTCGCGAACGAAACGCTGTTGGGGCGGTCAGTTCTCCGGCACCATGTGCTGCTGGGGAAGACCGCTGTTGCGGATGAAGTCCGTCAGCCGCTGCGAGACGGCGAGGGTAGCCGCCAGCGACTCGACGTCCTTTCCCACCGCTTCGTCCACGAACCAACCGTCGCTGCGCAACGTCGCCACCAGCGAGTCGGCCTCGTGCGTCAGCGTCACTTCGAGATGTCCCTTGAATGGCTCGTGATCGACGACCGCGAACCCCCGTGACCGCAGCGCCTCGGCGAACTGCGCGCGCTCTTCATCGGAAGGGGCGCGCACCGTCAGCTCGTAGATCTGGAGCTCGGTCGGCGTCGGTGGATGCTCCGCGGGCCGCGGAGGCCAGTGGCCCCGGGGCGCGCAGGCGAGCACGAAGGCGGCGAGCAGCAGGCGCCTCATTGCGCGTGCTTCTGCGCCCGAGCGAGTGCGCCGTCAATTCCCTTCCGCAGCTACCGCGTCTTCACGCAGCCGGAGTTCGCGTTGGACCACTCGTACTGGTACGCATAGCCGGTGCCGGGGTCGATGAACGGCGCCGGCGACCAGGCGCACTTGTCGTCCGCCTCGTAGCGTATTTCTCCTGGAGTTGCCCGCAGCGCTTCTCGCGGAGACCTCCGTCCGCCGGCCGCAGACGGCGATGATGACGAAGCCCGTGGTCTGCAGGGTCTTGCAGGAAGCGCGCGGCAAGAGTGGAGAGGACCTGGCCGCGGTCGTCGAGAACGACGGAGCGAGCCTCGCGGCGTCGAACTACGAGCTGCCGACGATCATTCCCGGCGATCCGCCCATCGCCTGCTACCGCGCCCGCGTCGATCCCTCGAAGCTTCGTCGCGGCGCTCGCTGAGCGTGATGAGTGGCGGCGGACATCACCGCCACGCGCGCTTGGGACCGGTGGTCGCTCGATGCAGTCCGGTCGCCATCGCGGCCAGCCCAGCCCTGATTCCGGCGTCCTGCAGGACGGCACTGCCGCTCCCGTGGTAGAAAGGTACGCCGATGAAGGAGATGAAGGACATGACGCAGACGGAAGCGCTGGCCGAAGCGATCCGGCGATGGGGCCCGAGCGGGACGATCAAATTCCGTCCGCCCCTTCCGGCGCGAAAGCAGCGCGGCCGGCTGGCGCGCTATTGCTGCATCGTCGGCAACGGAATTGCCGGATCGTTCTACTCGATCGAAGGGCAGGGCAATTCCTGGCGCGAGGCATTCGACGACGCTCGCCCGCGCTGATCGGATCAACTTGCTCGGGCGCGTACGCGGCGGCGTTGCCGCTCGCCATCTCAAACCCGCGCCGCCGCCAGGCGATCGAGGACCTCGCGGAACACCTTCGGCGAGAAGAGAAGGCCCATGTGCCCCAGGTCGGGTACCCGGACGAAGTCCTCGTCCGCGGCACAGAAGACGCGGGGGATGACGATGTTGTCGGAGCCCGCGACGATCGACGAGAACCGCACGGACTTCGCTGCGCCGCGCGTGGCGTGCAGGCGCTCGATGAGGGCCGAGTCGGGGCGCAACTCGCGGCCGACGCGGGAGAGGAGCCAGTAGGCATTGTAGGTGCCGCGTTGCGGGGTGCCGAGCAGGATGCAGCGGTCCACCCGGCGGGCTCCGCCGAGGAGCTGGAGCCAGGTCCGGGCGATGAGGCCTCCCAGGCTGTGGCAGACGAGGTCGATGCGGCCACCCCGGACCCGCTGGCGGAGCGACTCGCGCAGTTCCAAGGCCGCGCGCTCGATGCCGTGCGCGGCCGAATAGCTGAAGGAGAGAAGGGAGCCCACGCCGTGCGCCTTGAGATACGCGGCGAGGGGATAGAACGACGAGCGGTTCCCCAGGTAGCCATGGACGAGCACGACGGTTCGCTGCTCTGCGCGCCGCGCGGTGCGCTTGCGGCTCGCCCCGATGCCGAAGGGATAGAGCAGCGACGAGGCGGCGAGCGCGATCAGTTCGCTCCCGATCAGGCGTGACGGCGAGCGATCGGACGGCGGGAAATCTCGGACGGCACCGGTGGGCATGTGGGGAGTCTAACCGGAGTCAGTGTGGATCGAGCGCGCGCAGGCGCGCGGTCAGTCTCCGGATCTCGAGCTGGAGCTCCGGCGAGGGCGCCTGCAGGCGCGCATCGCGGATTTCCCGATCGATGACGATCAGCTGCTCGGAGGCGGCGAACGGCGTCAGGCGCCGGTGGTAGCGGGAACGCGTGTCCCCCAGCAGCTCGTCTAGCAGATGCAGATCGCGATTCAGATCGGCCGGGACGAAGTCGTCCATGCCATCTCCCGGCTGCGGTCGGCGGTCATTCGACCGCCGAGAGCGTATAGGTGCGCGTCTCCGGAAGCCCCGCCGGATGCTCGTCGCAGACGAAACACTCCTCGCCGTGAACGCGCCAAGACAGCGGGCGCGGGAACGCCGGCGAGACCACGCTCTTTCCGTTGACCGACCGGTACTGCACGCGCGAGCGCGCGTCGACCTCCGCTGCCACGGTGGAGCGGTCGATATCCTCCGGCACGTCGAACGTGAGGGTGTTGCTGAGCCGATCCGTGATCGCGCCGGTGGCGAGATCGACGATGGGGATCATTCGCTTCATGCCGTCTCCTCGATGGCGCCGGGGGGCCGATTCAGCTCTCCGCGCGCGAGCGAGGTCGGATGAAAGGAGGCGGCGTCATCCATATCCTAGCCGAAAGAGGCGGCGGGCGCTCCCGAATCGCCGGATGCCCGCGCCGGTCTGACGCCAGGTTCGCCTGCGGGGCCTGACCGACCCTGCTAGGTCGAGCGCGCCCGAGGCGTTTGCGCCGGCTTTTTCCCGGCGGCAAGAAGCTGGTCGGCGATGTCACCGGCGGTCTTGTTGACCAACCGGATCGCATCGTAGATCGCCCCGATGGTCATCTTCTGCACGACGCCAACAGTCTTGGCGAGCGGCAGTTGCTACCCATTTTTTGACTCCGCGCGAATCAGCGCCTCCCACCAATAACCTGACTGCCTCGCGGGAGCCCGACGCGTTGCGCGCTTGCGGCCGACTGTCACAGCTCCCGCGGCGCCACAGCCTTACCTGCGCTGCAGCGCGCGGATCATCCGTCGCCAAGCCCGCGCCCACCAGACGAACTGCGGTTCCGGCCGGCTGTACGGCCACCGCGAGGCGGCGGTGGTGCGGTTGCGCAGGCTCTGCTCGGACTCACCCCGGATTCGCTGGACGCCATGCAGCAGCGCGAGACGAGTCAGCGCTTGGGGATCCCTGACGGTCGCTCGTTGGAAAAGGAGAAACGCGAGAAGAGCGAGGCAGGTGATGGCCGCGAGCCAAGCGATCGTCATGCGGCTGCCTGCGCCCGGTAGACCGCTCGTTGCGGGCTCGCGATCCAATGGATGACGAAGAGGACGTACAGCATCGGGCCTCCTTGGCTCGGTCCTCATTCAGCACGCCCACGTCACCGGGCGGTCACCGCGAGCACCGTTGCGGCTATCGAGCAGGTCCTTTGCGACCGAGGCCGTCTGGGCACTTGCGCGTGATGCTCGCATGTTGTGCGATCCGTCGCGCGCAGCCACAATCCGGGTAACATGTCCGAACCGACCTGGCTGATGATCGCGCGCGAGCTGCAGGCCATAGCGCAGACTGGGCTCGCCTACACGGACAACGGCTTCGATCGGGAGCGCTATGAGCGCGTCCGCGAGCTCGCTGCGTCGCTGATGGCGGAGGGAAGTGGCGCGGATCGCGAGAAGATTCTCGAGCTCTTTCGTCAGGACCTCGGGTACGCAACACCGAAAATCGACGTCCGCGGCGCGGCGTTCGTCGATGGCCGGATCCTCATGGTGCGCGAGGTCAGCGATGGTCTCTGGACCCTGCCTGGGGGATGGGCCGACGTGAACCAGTCCGCGGCCGAGTGCGTTGTGCGGGAGTTCGAAGAGGAGTCGGGCTTCACCGTCTCCGCACTCAAGCTCGCGGCAATTTGGGACTACCGCAAGCAGGGGCATGTCTCACGGCATCCCGCGTCCATCTACAAGATGTTCTTCATCTGCCGGATCACCGGCGGCACGGCGCGCCCCAGCAACGAGACCAGCGAAGTCTCCTTCTTCGCGCGAGGTGCACTCCCGCCTCTCTCGCCGGGGAGAGGTCGCAGAGAAGAGGTCCGAGAGAGGTCGCAGCGAGAACAGCGCCGGCGACAAGCGCGTACTGATCTCCGCGAGATCCGCACTTCGGCACGTTCACGTCCGAAGGACTGTTAGTCAGTTGGCACGAGGGCGGCCTAGCCCAAGGTCACCTCCAGTCGCATCTTCGCCGGCAAGATGATTCGTCGGTCTCTGCTTGCGGTGGCGCTCGCTGCGTTCGGGTGCAGTCGTTCTCCTTCGTCGACGTCGGAGATGAACGTCGCGCCTGCGGTCCCAGGCACGCCCACACCCGACGCTGGGCAAAGCGGTTCCACCGCCGACGCTGGGCAAAGCAGTTCCACGGCCGACGGCGGTCAAAGCAGTCCGCTCATAAGGGAAACGGTCGAAGACCCACCGCGCTGCGGCGTTGTACCGCCCAGCCTGACGGGCGACGTGGGATGCGGGTCCTGGGTGCTTGAGCAGGTGGTGCCGCAGGCGCACAGCCTGCGTGCTGTTTGGGCGGTATCGAGCGACGACGTCTGGGCCGTGGGTGATGCCGGGGCCATCGTCCACTGGGATGGCGCGGCGTGGACTGTGGCCGCATCGCCTACGCAAGCGAACCTGCTTACAGTGTGGGGCGCGGATGCAGCACACGTCTGGGCGGGTGGTCAGGGCGTTCTCCTGAAATTCGACGGGTCGACCTGGCAGATGCAGCCGAGCCCTACTTCGGGCAGCATCAACTTCATCTCCGGGGCGGCCGCAGATGACGTCTGGGCTACCGGGCCCGCTGCGCGCGACGTCTATCACTGGGACGGCGCACAATGGACCCAGCCCGGCGCTGCTTCCGGCGCGCCCTACATCCTCAACATCGGTACGCCGATTTGGCCGGCAGGCGGCGAGCGTGCCTGGGCCGGCGGCTGCGCGGACCACGTCCACGCTTCGCTGTTCTTATGGGATGGCTCCGGGTGGTCGCGCATCGACACTGCCGTGGCCGGTTGCGTACATGCCATCGCCGGCACATCGCCCAGCGATGTCTGGGCCACTGCCGTGGAGTACGTCCACGGTGGTGGCAGTTTCCCCACTCCCGTGAACCACTCGCTGCACTGGGACGGCGCTCGCTGGTCCGAGGTGCCGGCTCTCCCAGGCAGCTTCTTCTCGCCGGCGCGAGGCGAGGTGTGGGTAGTGTCCGGCGGAGGCTCGACTGACGGCTACGTGTATGCGCGGGCTGATGGTGGCCACTTCCACGACTTCCTGTGGCTTCCGAACATCGGCTACACGACCGCGATGGCCGCTGCCGGCACCGCGGACGTTTTCATCGTCGGCGAGGGCGGCCTGCTTGCTCATTCGGACGGCAAGATGATCCGGCGTTTCACGGGCCCAAACGCCGGGATAGGTTCGCTGTGGGCAGGAAGCGGCGGACACGCGTGGGCCACTGTCGGCGGTTCGCTGATTCGCCGCGACAATGGCTGCTGGTCCAACGTCGACGTGGGCAAGGCAGCGTACGACCAGTCCACAGGTGTGGGGCCGCTCCGGATGTGGCAGTTGTCCGGATCGGGGCCCGATGACGTCTGGGCCACCGCCGGCACGTTCGCCGTTCATTGGGATGGCGAGACGTTCTCGCAGCACGTAATCCCCGGAGGAGGCCTCACCGGCGTCTGGGTCTCGCCATCGGGCGACGCGCTGTTCTTGTCGACGAGCGGCGTCTATCGCGCCGATGGGTCCGGATTCACGCGTGTACTCGACGGCTCGTACCTATCGATGTGGGCCGCGAGCGAATCGGACATCTGGCTCGTGCAGCAGGACCCGGCCGCCTTGAGTTCGCTCGTCCATTTCGATGGGGTCGCGACCACCGTCGTGGGACATTTCCCATGGTCGGATGGCGCGCCCAAGACTATCTCCGCCAGCGGCGACGACGACGTCTGGGCCACCGTGGCCGACACGGTTTGGCACTTCGACGGCTCATTGATGACGGACATGAGACCCTCGCCAGCTCGCGTCTACAGCCTTGCTGTGGCGGCGCGGAACGACGTATGGGTGTCGAGCCTTGACGGTCTCTGGCACTTCGACGGGGCCTGGTCGAAGGCCGACGCGCCTCCGGGCGTGCTGAGCGCTTCTGACGGCGTCGTCTACAGCCTCGGCTTGGGTCGCATCTGCCGCAGGCCGTGAAGAAAGAAAAGCGCCGCGCCTATTAGCGTCCAGGTAGTCCGGAGTTCGGCGTGCGGCGCACGAGCGAGCGGCCTCATGACGGCGGCTGTAACCTCGCACANNTCGGACGCGCTGGCAAGCCTTCGCAAGTTGTCGCCAATGCTGGACATTTCGCGACAGACGATTCCACGCGTCATCCAGCGTTGGCAGATTTTCCGCTCCAGTTTGCTGACCGGTTGCTGACGGTCCGCGAGGTCGCTGCATTTCTGCGAGTTTCGACGCGCACCGTCTACACGCTCTGCGACGGTGGCAAGCTTGCGCACGTCCGGATCGCCAACGCAATTCGCGTGCAACTCGCAGCTGTACTCGCCTTCCTGGTCAAGAGCGCACGATGACGTGCGACTCGCCGAGAGCGGCTGCGCCCCACGTTCTCACTCGTCCGACGGCGGCTCTTCGGCCAGGATCTTCTGAAACTCCGCGATGCACAGGTCGCAGATTCGTACGTTGTTCCGCTCGATCATCTTGTTGAAGTCCGGCGGAATCTTGTCGCAGAAGCTGCATCGTTGTTCCGCCCACATCTCGTCGCGAAACTTCAGCGCCTCCTCATGCGAGATCTTGGCGTCCATCCAGCAGGATGAAACTCCGTGATAGGCGCGCTCGGCGCTCGTCTTCGCCTTCGCGGTCGAGTCGTATCCCCCACCCCGCCCGAGAACGTCCCATTCTTCATCGCAGTGCAACAGCATGATCTCGCCAGTCCTCAGGTCTTGGGCGATGGCCAAGCAGGGGACTGGCCCTAGTTCCTTCAGCCCCTCGTTGATGTTGCCGACGAAGAGCGAGCTATGACCCGAGTAGGTTACCGACTCGTCCAGGACGGCGTACTCGAGAACGCGCGCGTTGGCGAGCACGGGCGGTGGTTTCTCGCTCATAGGGCCTGCCCCTCTAGCGTAAGCACCGCGGTTAGAGTCTGCGTGCGTGCCGCGTTATGCTTCCGAGAATGGAACTCCTGCTCGAGCCACTGATCGGTCTCGTTTTGGAGGTTGCGGCCTGGGCGATTCGCAACCGACGATTCCTCTAGCTGCTCGCCTGGATCTGTGCGTGGCGCAAGCGGGCTCTCGAATTGTGCGAACGTTTGCTCACGAACCCAGGAGATCGAGGAACGATCGAGGCGTCACGATAGTTACGCCCGCGTGCTCCCTGATTCCAAGGAACGCCTGATCGCCCGTGACGACGTAGCCGGCGCGTCCCTCGAGAGCCGCGGCGACGTACTTGTCGTCGTCCGGGTCGTCGCAGACGCCGGAGAGCTGCTGCACGCCCGCAACCAGGTCCGCCAGCGCGACGATGTCCTCGAACCACAGTTCCGCGTCAGCACCGTGGAGCATCTTGCGCACCTTGGGGTAGGTCAGGGCCCGCAACACCTCGTCCACGATGGCAGGCGAGAGTACGACCTCGAAGTTGGCGTCGCGCAGAAACTGCTCGATGAGCCGACCAGGCGTGCCGCCGGGGTGGATGATCGCACTGACGTAGACGTTCGCGTCCAGGACCACGCGCAGCAATGGTTACTTGGCCCTGCGCCGCGGCTTGCGGGCCTGCTTTCGCGCCGAGCGCTGCGCCTCGAGCGCGATCTCGAGCGCTTGTTCCTCGCTCACGGTGCTCTGCTTCTGCTTCTCGAGCAGCTCCAGCGCGTGCCGCCGTGCGAAGCGCCGCATTTGCTCCAGCCGTTCGATCGGCACGAGCGCCGCTAGCGGCTTGCCTTTCCGCTCGATGACGAACTCGTCGTGGCGGAGGGCGACCCGGTTGAGGAGGTCACCGATCCGCTGGCGGACATCGATGGTGGACACCTTCTCGGTCATGATTGGACGCTCACGCAACTAGTATAGTTGCGCTAGATGCGAGTGGCAGACATGGAGCCGTTGCCGAGGGTCGAGGATGGGTGTGCGCTTGTTGGAACAACCAGCGCCGCGGTAGAGGAACCGAGCATGGCCGACATCGGTCGCAACGATCCGTGTCCGTGCGGCAGTGGG
>VBKQ01000239.1 GCA_005879505.1 Deltaproteobacteria bacterium | reverse complement strand
GCGATTTCGAGACCCTCGGAGGGCTGCTGAACTCGACCGCAGGCGCGATCCCGCAGGCGGGAGACCGGTTCTACATCGGCGGCCTCGAGCTGACCGTCGTGCAGCGCGACGATCGCCGCGTGCGGCTGGTGCGCGTCGCGCGGTCGAAGAGCTCGCCGCCGACGGCATCGCGGGCGAGCTGACGCCGAGCGCGGCTCAGCGGCGCAGCTCGAAGACCAGCCGGCGGGCCGTCTGGCGGAATCCGAGCGCGCGGTACAGCGCGCGGCCAGGCAGGTTCGAGTCGCTGACCGAAAGAACTGCACCCTCCGCTTCCGCCAGCGCGTGCGCGAGCAGCGCGCGGCCGATGCCCTTCCGCCGGAACTCCGGCAGGACCGCGACCTCTTCGATCCCCAACGTCCGGCCCAGGCGCAGAGCAGAGAGATAGCCGATCGGCTTGCCTGAGGATTCCGCCACCAGGACGCTGCGGCCTTCCTCGGCGAAGAGCTTTGCGATCTCGTCGGGACGGGAAACGATGATGTCCGCCGCGCCGACCCAGGCGTCGTTGGAGAGCTTCTGCAGCGCCTGCTCGTCGCGTGGCGCAGCGCGGCGGATGCGCAATGCAGGCATCGGGCGCGCCTCGATCTGCCCACCGCTCCATTGCAACGAGAGCTGCGCGCCGGTCTGGACGAAGCCGAGGGCGCTGGCGAATGCGCGCCCTGCGTGCGCATCCTCGCGCACCCTCGCGCGCAGGCTGACGCCGCCGCTCAGCGCGGGTTCGCTCAAGGCACGGCCCAGGCCCTGCCTGCGCAGCGAAGGGTGGACCGCCGCATAGAAGTCATAGAGCGATACCGCCGCCGATTTCCGCAAGGCCGCGAATGCGACGCCATACAGCGCACCGTCCTCGGCGGCGGCGACGCGCCAGAGCTCGAGCGCCGCGCGCGAACCGGCGGCGATCAAACCCAGCCTCTCCCCGAACGGCTCGATGCAGGCGTCGAGCGCACGGGCCGCGTCGCAGAACCGCGAGGCGGCGGCCAGGTCGCCGTGGACGAAGGGCCGGACTGTGACGACGCCGCTCACGGAATGGACTGCGCCACCAGCTCCGCGATGTCCTTCGCCTCCATCTGCTCGGCTCGGCCGGTCTCGCCGATGCCGTCCTTGATCATCGTCAGGCAGAACGGGCAGCTGGTGGCGACGGTGCCCTTGCCGCCCAGCGTGAGGGCCGCCTCGTCGACGCGGTTCTGGTTGATGCGCTGGCCGAGCGTCTCCTCCAGCCACATCCGCCCGCCGCCTGCGCCGCAACAGAAGGTCTCCGTCCGGTTGCGCTCCATCTCCCGCACTTTGATGCCGATCGATACCAGGGCTTCCGAATGGTGCAGCACCTGGAAGTTGCCGCCGAACTGCGGGTACTCGTTCCCCAGCGTGTTGAAGCAATGCGGGCACTGGGTGATGATCTTCTTCACCGGGTAACGGTTCAGCGTCTCCACGTTCTGCTGCGCCAGGGCCTGGAACAGGTACTCGTTCCCGAGCCGGCGGGCGGAGTCGCCGTTGCAGGTCTCCTCCTCGCCGAGGATGCAGAAGGTGACGCCCGCCGCCCGCAGGATCTTCACCAACGCACGCGAGACCTTCTTCTGCCGATCGTCGTAGCTGCCCGCGCACCCGACGAAGAAGAGGTATTCGACATCTTTCAAGGCCTCCTTCGACATCGAGGCCGCCACGGGAAGATCGAGATCTGCGCACCACTCGGCGCGCCGGTTGCTGCCCATGCCCCAGGGGTTCCCCTGCGTCTCCATCCCCTTGAAGACGCGCGCGGCCTCCTCGGGGAAGCGGCTCTCCATCAGGACGAGGTTGCGCCGCATGTCCACGATGCGAGGCAGATGCTCGATGAAGACCGGGCACGCCTGCTCGCACCAGCCGCAAGTCGTGCACGCCCAGACCGTTTCGTCCGGGATCACGCCGCCGTCGCCGACGAGCGGGGGCATCTTCTCCATCAGCTCGGCGGGCAGCTGCAACGTCACATGTCGTGGGACGCCTTCGAATGGCGTCCCCGACCCCTCGCCGTGGCCATCACCATGGCCGTTCGCGTGGCCGCCGCCGGTCACCGGGGGAATCCGGTTCAGGCTTCTCGCGATCTGCGCGAGCGGCAGCGGCATCATCTCCGCCATCTGCTGCGCGTGGTGACGGATGGCGCGGTTCACTTCCTTGTGCGTGAGCGGCTTTCCCGTGTCGTAGGTCGGGCAGTACGTCTGGCAGCGGCCGCACTCGGTGCAGGAGTAGGTGTCCAGGATCTCCTTCCAGGAGAGATCCGTCAGCTTCGCGACTCCGAACTTCTCGCTGTTCTCCAGGTCGAGCTTCGAGAGTTGCCCCTGCGGGGTGAGCCGCTGGAAGAACACCGTGGGGAGCCCGGTGATGATGTGGAAGTGCTTTCCGAGCGGAAGGAAGTTGAGGAAGGCCATGACGATCGCGATGTGCACCAGGATGCCCGTGGTCATCACCTTGGTCGCGGCCTGCGGCGACATTCCGTAGAGGAACAGCTTCGCGACTCTTCCGGAGACCGGCAGGTACCAGGGAACTTCCCCCGCGCTGCGGGCGAGCATCGCGGCGTCGATGAGCACGTCGCTCCAGAGCACGCCGAGGATCATGCAGAGGATGAAGACGCCTTCCCAGGAGAGCGTCATCCGCTCCTTCTTCTGCACCAGCCGGTAGTAGAGGAACACGGCGCAACCGGCCGTGCCGAGCAGATCGATGATGTCCTTGACGTAGAGGTAGACCTGTCCGAAGCGCGATTCGTGCGCGAGGAAAGGCAGGTGGAAGCCCGGATCGTACGCGAGGCCGAACGACGTCAGCGTGCCGAGCTGCGCGACGATGAAGGCGACGAAGATCCAGATGTGCGCCGCTCCGGCGGGCCGCTCCGGCCTGGCAGGCATCCGCTTCTGGCCGAAGCCGTAGAGCAGCAGCTTCTCGGTGCGGGTGGCCGGCTCGTCCCAGCGCACGTCCTTGCGCGCGAAGAGCAGCGGGCGGACGCGGTAGGAGACGATCCAGGCGAAGAGCGAGAGCCCGGCGACGATGATCAGCGTTGCAAGCGCGGGTGCCATGGCGGCGGCGAGCATAGCACCACGTCTGCGAGCGGTTTAAAAGGCTGTTTCCGCATTCGCGGCCGCTAATGCATCGTCCGCACTTGCGCGGCGGCAACCCGCTCCCGCAGGTACTTGTCGATGACCTCCCGGTACTCGGAGAGCTCGCGGCAACCCTGCATCAGCCACTCTCCGCCGATCACGAGCGCGGGCACGCCCTTGATTCCCAGGGTTTCCGCTTCCTCGCTCGCCTCGTTCACATCCTGCTCCAGGCGTGGATCGTCGAGCCGTTCGATGAACTGTCCGACGTCGAGCCCCACTCGCGAGGCCAGCTCGAGCTGCACGTCCCGGCGCGCCACGTTGATCCCCTGCAGGAATGCTGCCCGCCGCATGGCCTTGAGCAGCTCGCGCTGCAGCTGGGTCCCTTGCGGCAATGCGGCCTCGAGGGCCACCAGAGGCGGCACCGAGCTCGCCGGCGGATCCCGTCCCGTCCACAGATCCGGCTTGACGCCTTTTCCCTCCTGCTCGCGTGCCACCCGGCGGAAGTGCCGCGCCAGCACAGCCCGCTGCTTCTTGTCCGGAATCTGGTTCTCCGGGCGAAGCGGGTACGGGCGCAGACTCCAGCGAAGCACCGCGCCGTATTCGTCGCGCAGGTAGTCGAGACGAGCATCCGCTACGTAGCACCACGAGCAAAGCACGTCGTGGTACAGCACCAACTCCACGCCAATGGGATCGTCGCTGTGCGGTGAGTGCAGGCGCTGAAAGACCGCGCCTTGGGCGGCTCGGATCGCCATGCGGCCATCCTCACCCGAGGGTGCGGGGCCGGGCAAGCCGAATTCCGCCGCGCTCAGGCGTTACGTGAACAGCCTGCTCGGCTGCCTGCCTCGGGTGGCCGAAGGCGGCCCCGGCGCAGCGCTTTTTGCGACCACATCGCTCACAACGCCATCACGCGCCGCGCACCTTCGGCCACCCGCGCCGCGAACGCGATGATCTCAGCGGCGATGTCCAGACCGGTCGCGCGCTCCAGGCCTTCGAATCCCGGGCTCGAGTTCAGCTCGACGACTTTCGGTCCGTCGTTGGACTCCAGCAGATCGACGCCGGCAACGTCCAGCCCGATCACCTGCGCCGCGCGGACCGCCGCCTCGGTGTAATCGGCCGGGAGCTGGACCGCGCTGCCGAATCCTCCCCGATGCAGGTTGCTGCGGAACTCGCCGCGCGGCGCCTCCCGCCGCATGGCTCCGACGACCCGATCGCCGACGACCAGCGCACGGATGTCGCGCCCCCGCGATTCCGCGACGAACTCCTGCAGAAGGATCTCCTGCCCCAGGTCCCAGAGGGTCCCGAGGATGCTCTCCACCTCGGCCGCGCTGTGCGCGATCATCACGCCGACGCCTTGCGTGCCCTGGATCAGCTTGAGGATCGCAGGAAGGCCGCCCACCTGCGCGACCAGGTCGCGAACGTCGCCGCCGCCGCGCGCGAGCACGGTGCGCGGGATGCGCACACCGGCCGAGGCCAGCTGCTGCAAGGCCGCCAGCTTGTCGCGGCTGCGCGCGATCGCAGAGGCATTGTTGAGCAGCGGTACACCCATGGCCTCGAGGTGGCGCACGACCGAGAGGCCGATCGAAGTCACCGAAGCGCCGATCCGCGGCACCGCGACGGCCAGACCGCTTATCTCCTTGCCCTTGTGATAGAGGCGCGCGCCCTCCGATTCGAGCGCGAGATTGCAGCGGAGCACATCGATCACGCGCGTGCGGAACCCGCGTGCGTTGGCCGCTTCGATCAGTCGCCGCGTGGAGTAGAGCGTCTTCTTGCGGGAGAGGATGACAAGCGCCGGCCGCCGCCGCGCACGCCGGATCTTCTTGACGGTGCGCGGCATCTCAGGCCGCCGGCTTGGACGGAAGGAGTCGTTCCACCACTTCCTGCAGCTCTTCGAGCTCGAACGGCTTGCAAAGCGCCGCATCGGCGTCGACGTTGCGCGCCTTGTCGGGTACGTCGCGATCGGCGGAGAAGACGACCAGCGGCACGTCCGTAGCCAGGTTTTCCTCGCGCAGGCGCCGGATCAACGTCCAGCCATCCATCAACGGCATCATCAGATCGACGATCATCAGATCCGGCGTCGCTTTGCGCGCGAGCGTCAGCGCGGTCTGCCCGTCGCAAGCCTCGTCGACCGCATAACCCCATTCGCGCAAGACCTGGCCGGTGGCCTCCAGGATCTCCGGATCGTCGTCGACGAGCAGCACTCTCGCCCGCGAATCGTCCCCGGAACGCAAGCTCCGGGAGAGGGGAAGATAGAACGTGAAGGTGGATCCCTTGGCCAATTCGCTGCGGACCTCGAAGCAGCCGCCGTGGCGATGCACGATCTCGTGCGCGACGAACAGGCCGATGCCGAGCCCGCTGTAGTGGCGCGTGGTGGCGTTTACGGCGCGGAAGTAGCGCTGGAAGAGGCGGGGTTGTTCCTCGGTGGGAATTCCGATGCCCGGATCCTGCACGGACACGCGCGCGTCCGCCCCGGCGCGCTCCACGGAAACCGTGATCCGTCCGCCCTGCGGCGTGTACTTGATGGCGTTCGATATCAGGTTTACCAGCACCTGCTCGAGCCGCTCGCGGTCCCCTTCGACGACGACCGGGACACCGGCGCGGCGAAGGAAGACGTCGTGGTTGCGCGTCTGCGCACGGAAATCGGCCACCACGTCGTCCGCCAGCTCGTTCATCTCCACGTCCGCGGAGCTGAGCTGCATGCGGCGCGACTCCAGCCGCGAGACGTCGAGCAGGTCCTCCACCAGCTTCCCCAGCCGCTCCACCTGCCGCCGCGCCTTGCTCACCAGTTCGCCGCCGATGGACTGGCCGCGCTTCAGCCGCCGCTCGATGCTGTGCAGATACATGGAAAGCGGCGTGAGCGGGGTCCGCAGCTCGTGCGCGGCGACGGTGAGGAAGTCCGATCGTTGCCGGTCGAGCTCACGCTGCTCCGTCACGTCGACGTAGACCACCAGCCGTCCGAGGTACTCGCCGGAAGCGCCCCGCACGGGGACACTGCTGCGCGTCAGCCAACGGTGGCGCGGACGCTCCAGCTCGATCTCGTCATGCGGCGCGCAGCGGGAGTGCGAAGATCTCCTCGATCCGGTGCGAGGCCATGCGCAGCACGCCGTCGGCGTCGAAGAGGGCGATCCCGTTCGGGTCGGAATCGAACACGGCGCGCAGCTCAGCGAACCGGCGATCGGCCTCGGCCCGCTCATGGCTCTGGATGTCGCGCTGCCGCGCCAGCTCGCGGACGAGCCGCGCATTGCGGACACCGAGGGCCGCCCGGCCCGCGAGCGAGTATGCAAAATCGACATCTTCGTTGGAGTACCGCCTGCCCTTGCCGGTCGAGGCGAGCAGCAGTCTGCCGAGCGGTTCCGAGCCGTCGAACATCGGCACCACGATCGCGGAGGTAAGCCCGATTTCCTTCAGCGCCTGGAACGCATCCTCGGAAGGGATGGCGGCGCGAAGCATCTCGTCGGTGATCTCCTCGGTGATGATGGGCCGCTTCTGTAGGAGCGGGTTCAGCTCCGCGGGCCCGGCATCCCACTGCCTGGGAGGCAACAGCACGTCGAGCTTCTTCGCCAGCTCGCGCTGCTGCGGATCGGGATGGTAGGTGGCGACGTTCTTCAGCGTGCCGTCGGGCTGCACCAGCGCGAACGCGCACCAGTCGTTTGCCAGCGCGTCGGTGACCTGGTGCACGATCCGGCGCAGCGGCTCGATCTCATCGGGTCCGGCGTAGTCGAGCAGCACCCGGGAGACCTCGGAGAGGATGCGCTGGCGCCGCTCTGCTTCGGCGAGCCGCGATCGGTCCTCCCCCTCGACGCGAGTCATGGATCCGGATCGGAGCGCTACGGGCGGCTTTTTGCAACCTTTCCGCAAATCGGTCGTCGCGCCGCCGGGCTTGCGGTCTGGTATGTTGCGCGCCCCATGGCGTCGATCACCCCCCAGGTCGTAGCGGCGCACGGCCTCTCGCAGGACGAGTATGCGCGCATCCGCAAGG
>VBKQ01000238.1 GCA_005879505.1 Deltaproteobacteria bacterium | reverse complement strand
GCTGTCGGACCAGCGGCTCTTCATGGCGCGGAGAGTAGACCAGATCGCTGCGCAGTTGGCGGACCTTCTCCCGGCTGGTCTCCGGCCCCCGTTGCGCACGGCGCTTCGCGGATCAAGACTGTGCCGCTCCCGCGCCTCGCCGCGCCTTGTTTCGGACAGACGCGATGTCCATCAGTGGCGCTAGGGACCGGGTGGTGGCCGAACAGCGGTGCTCCAGGCCGGGCCCTCCAAACCGTCCCGGGGAGCCGGCGGGAGCAGGAGACAGCGATGCCCGAGCGCAGGGGGAGCACGATCATCGAAAACGTGCAGCCGCATGTCGACGGCGGGCGCTATCCGGTCAAGCGCAAGGCCGGCGAGCCGGTCCGCATCACCGCCGACATCTTCAAGGAGGGCCACGATGACCTCGCGGCCGTGGTCCGCTGGCGCCAGCTGACCCCCGAACAAGGCGAGCCTCGCGAGGAGCCGATGCGGTTCCTCGGCAACGATGCCTGGGAGACGGAGCTCCCGATCGGCGCCAACGGCCTCCATGCCTTCAGCATCGAGGCCTGGCCGGACTCGTTCCGCACCTGGGTCCACGAGCTGCAGCGCAAGATCGAGGTCGGACGGGAGGTCTCCTCCGAGCTGCTCGAGGGCGCGGCGCTGCTCGACGCCGCGGCGGCGCGCGCGGAAGGCAGCGGAGCCCGGGCGGACGCGGAGCGGCTGCGGCAGGGACAGAAGGCCTTGCTCGGCGGCCAGTCCCCCGCCGCGCTTTCCGCGGCCGTCGATCCGGGTCTGCTCGCCGCGGCATCGCGACATCCGGATCGCTCCGTCGCCAGCCGGCTCGAGCGCGACCTGCGCATCTTCGCCGAGCGCGATCGCGCCGTCTTCAGCTCCTGGTACGAATTTTTTCCCCGCTCGACCTCGACCGACCCGAAGCGGCATGGCACCTTCCGCGACGCGGAAAGGATGCTGCCGTACGTCGGAGAGCTCGGGTTCGACGTCGTATACCTGCCGCCCATCCATCCGATCGGCCGCACCGCGCGCAAGGGCAAGAACAACACGCTCACCGCCGGCCGCGACGACGTCGGCAGTCCGTGGGCCATCGGTGGTCCCGAGGGAGGGCACAAGGCGATCCATCCGCAGCTCGGCACCCTCGAGGACTTCCGCCGCTTCGTCAGCTCGGCGAAGGACCTGGGCATCGAAGTCGCGCTCGACATCGCTTTCCAGTGCTCGCCGGACCATCCGTACATCCGCGAGCACCCCGAGTGGTTCCAGCGCCGGCCCGACGGCACCATCAAGACCGCCGAGAACCCGCCCAAGCGCTACGAGGACATCGTCAACTTCGACTGGATGGGACCGGCTCGGGAAGCGCTCTGGGCGGAGCTGCGCTCGGTGTTCTTCCACTGGATCGCGCAGGGCGTCCGCATCTTCCGGGTCGACAATCCGCACACCAAGCCGCTGCCGTTCTGGGAATGGGTGATCGGCGAGGTGCACGCGCGCCACCCCGACGTGATCTTCCTCGCCGAGGCGTTCACCCGGCCGAAGATGATGAAGGCGCTCGCCAAGTCGGGGTTCAACCAGTCGTACACCTACTTCACCTGGCGCAACTTCAAGCACGAGCTCGAGGAGTACCTGACCGAGCTGACCCAGGGCGCCCCTGCCGACTACATGATCGGAAACCTCTGGCCGAACACACCCGACATCCTCCCCGAGCACCTGCAGCAGGGAGGGCTGCCCGCCTTCCTCCTCCGCGCTGCCCTCGCCGCGACGCTCAGCTCCTCCTGGGGCATCTACAGCGGCTTCGAGCTGGCCGAGAACCGTGCGCTGCCCGGAAAGGAGGAGTACGCCGACTCGGAGAAGTACCAGATCGTGAACCGCGATTTCGACCGGCCCGGCAACCTCAAGACCTGGATCGCGGCGCTGAACCGTGCCCGCCGCGAGCACCGCGCCCTGCAGTCCTACCGCAACCTGCGCTTCCACCGGGCGGACAACGAGCGCGTGCTCTTCTACTCCAAGGCAACGGAAGACCGGTCGAGCCTGGTGCTGGCCGCTGTCAGCCTCGATCCCTACGCGCTCCAGGAGGCGATCCTGCAAGTGCCGCTCGATCGGCTGGGCATTCCCGAGGATGAGACGTACCAGGTGCACGACGTGCTCTCCGGCGATCGGGCGCTCTGGCAGGGCCAAAGCGCGCTCGTGCAGCTGACGCCGGAGAAGCCGGCCGCGCTCTGGTCCGTGCTCCGCTTCCGCCGGTCCGAACAGGGGTTCGACTACTACTTCTGAGGAGGTCCTCGATGTTCGATCTCGCCGCCTTGCCGGATTGGCTGCCGGGACGACGCTGGTTCGGCGGCAAGGGCGCGAAGATCGCCTCGGCTGAGGTGATCGACGAGGCCCGCCTCGGCGGCTTGAACGTGGCGACCATCGAAGTGAGCTATGCCGCCGATCGCCGGCCGGAACGCTATCTGCTGCCGCTGCGTTCCGACGGTACTCCGCTCGAGGACGCGCGCGACGACGCCGCCTGGCTCGCCATCTTCGACGTCATGCGCGCCCGCGGTGAGATCCCCACCCGCTCCGGCACGCTGCGTGGCGAGCGATTCGACGGCGCGGACTCGCCGCTCGCGACGTTGCCGCCGCGGCCCACGGTCCGCCGGCTCTCGGCAGAGCAGAGCAACACCTCCCTGGTCTTCGGCGAAGCCGTGATCCTCAAGCTGATCCGCAAGCTCGACCAGGGAAGGAACCCCGAGCTGGAGATCGGCGCGATGCTCGCGCGGCGCGGATTCCGCTCGACCCCGACCCTTCTCGGGGCGCTCTCGCTCGAAGGCGGCTTCGAAGCCACCGTCGGAGTCGCGCACCGATTCGTGCGCGTCGAGAGCGACGGATGGTCCTACGTGCTCGAGTCGTTCGTGAAGGAGCCGACGCCTTCTCCACAGCTCCTGGCGGAGATCCGCGAGCTCGGTACGCGCGTCGGTGAGCTGCACGCCGCGCTCGCGGCACCCGACGATCCGGCGTTCACGCCCGAGCCCATCCGGCGCGAGGACCTGCAACGCTGGAGCGCGGGACTGCTGGCGGAGCTGGAGCGGACCATCCACGTCGCTGCCTCCGCCGTTCCCGGGCTGAAGGAACGCAGAGACGCCTTGCGGGGCCGAATCGAGCGGCTCGCGACGGCGAAGCCCTCGGGCGTCCGCATCCGCCAGCACGGCGATCTCCATCTCGGCCAGGTCCTGCGCGCCGGTGGGCAGTGGCTCATCTTCGACTTCGAGGGCGAACCGGCCCGCCCCCTCGCGGAGCGCCGGGAGAAGCACTCCCCGTACAAGGACGTCGCCGGAATGCTGCGCTCGTTCTCGTATGCGGCAGCCGCGGCGCAAAAACGCGGTGCGCCAGCAGGAAACCGCAGCGGCCCCGCTCGCGAGGCGTTCCTGCAGGGCTACGACTCGCGGGCCAGCGGGCTCCTGCCCACCGAGGAGGCAACCGCGAAGCTGCTGCTCGCCTCTCTCGAGCTGGAGAAGCTCCTTTACGAGCTGCGATACGAAGTCGGCCATCGGCCCGACTGGGTCGCGATCCCGGCGGGCGATCTGCTTCGAGACGAGGTGGAATCTTGAAACGACCAACGGATACGGCGGAGGTCGAGCGGCAGATCCAGCAGCTCATCGAGCTGCGGCACGCCGATCCGCATGCCGTCCTGGGCGTCCATCCGGACGGCGACGGGGTTGTGGTCCGCGCTTATCGTCCCGACGCGGAGCGAGTGACGGTGCTGCCGGACTTCGGCGGTCAGATCCCCGCGCGCCACCGCAAGGGCGGTGTCTTCGAGGCGCGCCTGAACGGGCGCAAGGACGTATTCGGCTATCTGCTGAAGATCGATTACCGCGGCGGCGCCAGCTTCACGCTGCGCGACTCCTACAGCTTTCCGCCCACGCTCGGCGAGCTGGACTCGCACCTCGTCTCCGAGGGACGCCACGAGCGGATCTGGGAGCGGCTCGGCGCGCATCCCCGGCACCACCAGGGAGTCTACGGGACCTCGTTCGCCGTCTGGGCGCCGACCGCGCGCTCGGTATCGGTGGTGGGCGATTTCAACTCCTGGGACGGCCGCCTCCACCAGATGCGCACCATGGGCGCGACCGGCGTCTGGGAGCTGTTCGTCCCCGACGTCGGCAGCGGTGCGCGGTACAAGTTCGAGATCCGTCCGGGCAGTGGCGGGACACAGCTGCTGAAAGCGGACCCGTACGCGTTCCGGACGGAAGTCCCGCCGGCCACCGCCTCGGTGATCCACCAGCTCGACCGGTATCTCTGGCGCGACGAGCAGTGGATGGAGCGGCGGGGGAAGCAAGATGTTTTCCGCCGACCCATGTCGGTCTACGAAGTCCATCTCAGCTCCTGGCGCCGCGTGGTCGAAGAGGGAAGCCGCTCGCTGACGTGGAAGGAGGCCGCCGGCCAGCTCGGCGACTACGTCAAGGGGATGGGTTTCACCCACGTCGAGTTCCTTCCCCTGGCGGAACACCCCTTCGGCGGCTCCTGGGGTTATCAGGTCTCCGGGTACTTCGCGCCCACCGCCCGGCACGGCCACCCCGATGAGTTCAAGGCC
>VBKQ01000060.1 GCA_005879505.1 Deltaproteobacteria bacterium | reverse complement strand
CCGCCCATTCGCGCGGCGGATCGCCTTCGAAGATGATCTGCGTCGTGAAGTTGGCGATGCCGGTCGGAACCCGGACGAAGTCGTTCGGCCCGAGCGAGATCCCGTGCCAGCGATTGTCGAAGTAGTCGCGCATCGACGTCGTGACCGTCTCCGTCACCCAGTAGAGCGTCACCAGGGTGAGGAGGAAGTCGCGAGAGAAACGTCCCTCGAGAGAACCGCCGGTGTCGGCCCAGGATCGCCACTTCTCCAGGATCCACGCGGCGAGGCCAGCCGGCGAATCGTTCAAGGCGTATGCCAGCGTCTGCGGCTTCGTGGACTGGATGGAGCTGTAGCCCCGCTCCGATTCGTCCCAGCGCTGCCTCTGGGCGAGGTAAGCGCGCTCCGCGGAGGAGAGCGGTCGCGAACCTTCGCCCATCCAGGGTGAGAGCTCCAGGTTGCTCAAGTGGATGCCGATCATCCGTCGCGGCTCGTCGAGCGCCATCAACGTGGTGACCCCCGCGCCGAAGTCTCCTCCGCCTGCGCCGTAGCGTTCGTAGCCGAGCCCGCCCATCAGCCGATGCCAGAGCGCAGCGACGGACCGGTAGTTCGCTCGCGCCGGCCGGCCGGAGAAGCCGTAGCCGGGCAGCGAGGGAATGACGAGGTCGAACGCGGGCCCCTCGATACCGTGCGCTCGTGGATCGGAGAGCAGCGGCACGAGCGGCAACAGCTCGATGAACGCGCTCGGCCAGCCGTGCGTCAGGATGATCGGCACACCGTTTCCGTACCGCGCACGCTCGTGCACGAAGTGGATGGCGACACCGTCGATCTCGGCGCGAAAGTGCTTGAAGCGGTTCAGCTCCCGTTCCTGCGCCCGCCAGTCGAACCCGTCGGCCCAGTACCCGACCAGACCTTTCAGGTATTCGAGGTCAGTGCCTTGCTCCCACTCCCGTCCCGGCGCTCCCGGGGGCCAGCGGGTGTTCCGGATCCGGGCGCGAAGGTCGGACAGGACCTGATCAGGGACCTGGACGGTGAACGGCGATACCCGAACGGGAGAGGTCATGGTGGTCTACAATCGGCGGCGCCATGGACGACAAGGTGGAGAAGAACGATGTGGAGTGGCGCCGCGAGCTGACCCCGGAACAATACCGCGTGCTCCGTGAGAAAGGCACCGAGCGCGCCTTCACCGGCGCCCTCTGGAACGACCACGAGCCGGGGCGCTTCCTCTGCGCTGGCTGTAGCGCCGAGCTCTTCCGCGCCGAGGACAAGTTCGACAGCGGCACCGGGTGGCCGAGCTTCTCGCGCCCCGCCAGCGCGCGCGCCGTCGCCTCCGAGCGCGACTCGAGCCACGGGATGGAGCGCATCGAGGTGCTCTGCCGCCGCTGCGGTGGGCACCTCGGGCACGTCTTCCAGGACGGTCCGAATCCCACAGGCGAACGCTATTGCATCAATTCGGCGGCGCTGAAGAAGGTACGCTGAGGGCCTTGCGCGGCCCGCAGCGATGGTTACCAGATCGGCGATGGACGACGATCGCGTCGAATATTCCTGTTCCAATTGCGGGGCCATCAACCGCATCCCGCGCAGCCGGGTGCGCGATGACCCGCGTTGCGGACGCTGCAAAGCGAGCATCTTTCCCGACCATCCTGTCGCCGCCACCGACGCCACCTGGAAGCGCGAGGTCGAGGATTGTCCCATTCCCGTGCTGGTCGATTTCTGGGCGCCGTGGTGCGGACCCTGTCACGCCGTTGCTCCGGTGCTCGAGCAGGCCGCGAAGGAGCGCAAGGGCAAGCTCAAGATCGTGAAGCTCAACGTCGACGAGAACCCGCGGATCTCCACGCTCCACCAGGTGCAGTCGATCCCTACCCTCATCCTGCAGCGGGGGCCGCTCTTCATCGGCCGGGTGGCTGGCGCGCTTCCGAAGTCCGAGTTGGACGCATTCATCGACCGTTACGTGTGACGGCGGTGCGCTTGTCCCTGTAGTCTCGCGGCATGCAGCGCTATGTCGCCGTCGTGGGAAGCGGGACCTGCTCTGCGCAGGAGGCGGCCGCAGCCGAGCAGATCGGATCCCTCCTTGCGCGCGCCGGCGCGGTGGTCGTCTGTGGAGGTCTCTCGGGCGTGATGGAAGCAGCCTGCCGAGGAGCACGCCGTGAAGGTGGGCTCACGGTGGGCATCCTGCCCGGCAGCGACCGTAGCGCCGCGAATCCGCATGTCGCGGTCGCCATCGCCACCGGACTGGGCGAGCTCCGCAACGGCCTGGTCGTTCGCGCGGCGGACGCCGTCGTGGCCGTGGGGGGCGAGTCCGGCACACTCTCGGAGATCGGATTCGCGCTCAAGCTCGGCAAGCGCGTCGTCGGGCTCGCCACCTGGGAGCTCTCGAGGAAGCCGGATCCGATCCTGCGCGCTTCCAGCGCCGAAGATGCCGTGCGACTGGTGCTCGAGGAGTAGAGCGAATGTGCCCTGGATCGTGGGGCGCAGGGCGCATCGGGCGCTGGCCACCTCCTTCAGGCGCATTGACTTCGCGAGCTCTCGGAGCATCTTCGCAACAACGCGGAGGTCGCTCTGATGCCAGGCGTTCCGAAGACCATGCGAGCAGCCGCCATCGATCGCTTTGGTGGCCCCGAGGAGCTCAAGATCCACACCCTCCCCGTTCCGGAGATCGGACCCAAGGAGCTGCTCATCGCCGTGCACACCGCTGGCGCGGCGAGTTGGGACGCGGAGATGCGCGCAGGCTGGTGGCCGGAAGGAAAGCCCGAGTTTCCGCTCGTCCTCGGCACCGACGGTTCCGGCACCGTCGCCAGGGTGGGCGCGCAAGTGCGCGGTTTCAAGCTGCAGGACGAGGTCTACGCTTACAGCTTCGCCAACCCGAAGGGCGGGTTCTACGCCGAGTTCGTCGCGGTGCCCGCGGCGAACGTGGGCCACCGGCCGTCCAGGCTGAACCTGGAAGAAAGCGGCGCGATCGGCGCGACCGGTCTCACCGCACTGCAAGGCGTCGAGCGCCTGGGCTTCCGGAAGCGCGATCCGGCCGTGATCGTCGGGGCATCCGGCGGCGTGGGAACGATCGCCGTCCAGCTCGCCCGGTGGATGGGCGCTCACGTCCTCGCGCTGGCCTCCGGGAAGGACGGCGTCCGGCTGGTGAACGAATTGGTGGGGCTCAACGTGAGCATCGACGGCAAGCACGAGGACGTCGCAGACCAGATCGACAGGTTCGCTCCCGACGGCGTCGCAGCGGTCCTCGCGTTCGCCGGCGGCGAGCCGCTCGACGCGTGTGTCGATCGCGTTCGCCCCGGCGGCCGGGTGGTCCATCCGAACGGCGTCGAGCCTGCGCCGAAGCGGCGCACCGGCGTCGAGATCATCACCTATGACGCGGAGGCCGGTCCCGATCATTTCAAGAGGCTCAACGACGCCATCGAGGGCTTCCGGCTGAAGGTCGCCATCAGCGCGGCCTTCCCGCTCGATCAGGCGGCAAAGGCGCACCAGCGCCTCGGTTCGGGCCACGTGATCGGAAAGATCGTCCTGAACGTCCGGCCCGCCGCGCGAACGGAGTAATCGACTCCTTTCGGACCGTGACCCGCGAGCCGTTGTCGCGGTGCGGCTTGACATCCCCCGCGCGGTTAGTTTAGGGACACAGTTTAGTTTCTGTTCAGTGAACTAAACTCGATCACGTCGTTCGCATCTGGTTCCATCCACACACGAAGGGAAGGTCTGGATCATGGAGAAGCTATTGGCTCGCGTCAGCGCCCTGGCGGTAGCAGCGGTGCTGGCCTTTGCGCCGTCCGCGCAGGCGCAATCGAAGCAGTTGACCCTGTGCTGGGCTGCGTGGGACCCGGCGAACGCCCTGGTGGAGCTCTCCAAGGACTTCACCGCCAAGACGGGCATCGGAATGAAGTTCGAGTTCGTGCCCTGGACGAGCTTCGCGGACCGCTTCCTCAACGAGCTCAACTCCAAGGGCAAGCTCTGCGACCTCCTCATCGGCGACAGCCAGTGGATCGGCGGCGCCGCAGAGAACGGCCACTACGTCAAGCTCAACGAGTTCTTCGAGAAGAACGGGATCAAGATGAGCGACTTCATGCCGGCCACGGTCCTCGGCTACTCCGAGTGGCCGAAAGGCACGCCCAACTACTGGGCCCTGCCGGCGATGGGAGACGCGGTCGGCTGGACCTACCGCAAGGACTGGTTCGAGCGCCCCGAGATCAAAGCCGAGTTCAAGAAGAAGACCGGCCACGAGCTCGCTCCTCCGAAGACGTACGATCAGCTCAAGGAGATCGCCCAGTTCTTCCAGGGCCGGACCATCGACGGGAAGAAGGTGTACGGCGCGTACATCTATACCGAGCGCGGGTCGGAAGGCATCACCATGGGCG
>VBKQ01000367.1 GCA_005879505.1 Deltaproteobacteria bacterium | reverse complement strand
TCGTCTCCCGCGAAGTGAAGCACGAGGACACGGTGGTGGACGTCGCCGGCGTGCCGGTAGGCGGACCCGATCTGGTGGTCATGGCCGGGCCCTGCGCGGTGGAGAGCGAGCAGCAGATCCTCACCGCGGCGCGCGGCGTCGCTGCGAGCGGGGCGTCGTTGCTGCGCGGCGGCGCGTTCAAGCCTCGCACCAGCCCTTACGACTTCCAGGGATTGAGGCAGAAGGGACTCGAGCTGCTCGCCAAGGCGCGCGCCGAGACCGGGCTGAAGATCGTCACCGAGGTGAAGGATACCGAGACGCTCGCGACCGTGGCGGAGAGCGCCGACCTCCTGCAGATCGGCGCGCGCAACATGCAGAACTTCTCGTTGCTCGAGGCGGTCGGCGACATGCGCAAGCCGGTGCTGCTCAAGCGCGGGATGTCATCGACCATCAAGGAGCTGTTGATGGCCGCGGAGTACATCGTCTCGCGCGGGAACAAGCAGGTGATCCTCTGCGAGCGCGGCATCCGCACGTTCGAGACCATGACGCGCAACACGCTCGACCTGAACGCCGTGCCGATCCTCAAGCGCGAGTCGCACCTCCCGGTGATCGTCGACCCCTCGCACGGCATCGGCATCCGCAGCGCGGTGCTGCCCATGGCCCGCGCGGCCGTCGCTTGCGGGTCGGACGGCTTGATCATCGAAGTGCATCCCGATCCGGACCGCGCCCTGAGCGACGGCATGCAGTCGCTGAACCTCGCCGGGTTCGAGAAGCTGATGCGCGAGGTGGAGAAGATCGCCGCCGCGGTGGGCCGCGCGATGCATCGGATGGCGCGCGCGTGAGAGCGCGCGTCTCGCCGCTGCGCAAGCCCCTGCGCGTCGACGGCGTCCGCGTGCCCGGCGACAAGAGCATCTCGCACCGCGCGCTGCTGTTCGCCGCACTCGCCGAAGGAGAGAGCCGGATCGCCGGCCTCGCCGGCGGGGACGACGTGCGCTCCACGGCCCGGTGCCTGGCGCAGCTCGGCGTTCCACTGCTCCGCGGGGATGGCACCCCCTGGGCACCCAAGCCGCGCTCCCAGGAATTCCCGGAAGAGGCGCGGCCGGCGTTCGTTCCCCCTCAGCGCCCGGCAGGCAGCGCGCCGCTTCCGGAGCACGATCCGGACATGGAGGAAGACGACGCCATCGTCCTCGGACAGGGCCTCGGCGGGCTTCGCGAGCCCGTCGCTCGCCTCGACTGCGGCAACTCCGGCACGACGATCCGCCTGCTCACCGGCGTACTCGCGGGCGCGGGAGTCGAGGCAACGCTCACGGGGGATGAGTCGCTGTCGCGCCGGCCGATGGAGCGCGTGGCCAAGCCGCTGCGCCAGCTCGGCGCGGAGATCGAGACCAGTTTCGGCAAGCCTCCGGTGATCGTCCGCCGCGGACATCCGCTGCGCGGAAGCGCCATCGCTTCCGACGTCGCCAGCGCGCAGGTGAAGAGCGCCGTGCTGCTCGCGGGCCTGTTCGCGGAGGGCGAGACCAGCTTCAGCGAGCCGGCGAAGAGCCGTGACCATACCGAGCGGCTGCTGCGCACCATGGGCGCCGGGATCTTCCAGCGCGGCAATACCGTCGCGGTCCGGGGACGAGCGAAGCTTCGCGGATTCGCCCTCGACGTCCCCGGCGATCTCAGCTCGGCCGCGTTCCTGATCGCTGCGGCGTTGATCGCACCGGAAGGGAGCACCGTGTCGCTCGAGCACGTCGGCGTGAACCCGACGCGCGCCGGCTTCCTCGACGCCGTGGCGATGTTCGGCGCCCGCCTGCAGCTCGAGCTCGGCCAGTCCGGCGGGCCGGAGCCGGTGGCCAAGCTGACCGCCCAGACACAGAAGCTGCGCGGAGCGGAGCTCGACGGGGATCTCGTTCTCCGCGCCATCGACGAGGTGCCCATCCTCGCGGTGCTCGGCGCCTTCGCCGAGGGCGAGACCGTCATCCGCGGCGCGCAGGAGCTTCGCGTGAAGGAGTCGGATCGCATCGCGCAGACGGCGGCCGGGCTGCGCGCGATGGGCGCCCGCGTGGACGAGCTGCCGGACGGCCTGCGCATCCAGGGCGGCGGCCTGCGGGGAGGAGCGGTGATCGATTCCGCCATGGACCACCGCATCGCGCTCGCGTTTTCCGTGGCGGCGTTGGCCGCGCGGGAGCCGTGCACCATCTCCGGAGCGGAATGGGCCGACGTGTCGTTCCCCGGCTTCTACGCCTTCTTGCGCACGATGGGCGCCGAGGTGGAGATCTTCTCCTGATGCGCGCGCTCTACGTCCTGCTCGGCGATCCCGTCGCCCATTCCCGCTCGCCGGCGATCCACGCGCGCGCCTTCCAGCTCCTCGGCATCGACGCGGTGTATGCGCCTTGCCGCGTGTTCGACGTTCCCGCCGCGGTGCGTTCGTTGCGCGCGCTGGGCATCGCGGGCGCCAACGTCACCGTTCCCCACAAGCAAGCGGTGATCGCGTCGCTGGACCGGCTCGATCCGGCCGCGGAGCGGATCGGCGCGGTCAGCTGCATCGTCAACCGGGACGGCGTCCTGCACGGGCACAACACGGACCGCGAAGGCGTTCTGCGCGCGCTGGGCAGCTTTTCCGGACACGCGGTGGTCCTCGGCGCCGGCGGCTCGGCCAGGGCGGTGGTGGACGCGTTCCGGCCGGATGTGACGGTGGTCAACCGGACGCGCTCGCGAGGCGAACAACTCGCCCGGGAGATGGGGGTGAAGGCCGGCGGCCTGGAGGCGGTGGCGCGGGCGGACGTGGTGGTGAACTGCACGACGGTCGGCATGAGCGGCGACGAGATGCCCGTCGACCCCGGATCGCTGCGCGGCGCGGTCGTCGATCTCGCATATTCGGCGCGCGGAGATACTGCGCTCGTTCGCGCGGCACGTGCCCGCGGCTTGCGCGCCGTCGACGGGATCGAAGTCCTGGTGCAGCAAGCCATCGCATCGCTGGAGATCTGGCTCGGCCGTCCCCGACTGGGCGAGCTGGCGCCGGAGCTGCGGAAGGCGGCGCTCGCGTGACCCGCCTGCGCTTCCTCACCGCCGGCGAATCGCACGGGCCCGCGCTGGTCGGCATCCTCGACGGGCTGCCGGCGGGGCTCGAGCTCCTCGCCGAGCACATCGAGCGCGATCTGCAGCGGCGCAAGCTCGGCTACGGCCGTGGCGGGCGGATGGCGATCGAGCCGGAAAAGCCCCGCATCCTGGCGGGTGTGCGGCACGGGAAGACGCTCGGGTCGCCGCTGGCGCTCCTGATCGAGAACGCCGATCACGCGAAAGCCTGGTCGGAGCGGATGGCGGTCGAGCCCGTGCAGGACCCGGGCAAGCTGGTCTCGCTGCCGCGTCCGGGCCATGCGGATCTGACGGGAGCGATGAAGTTCGGCCACCGCGACCTGCGCAATTCCCTGGAGCGCGCCAGCGCGCGCGAGACCGCGATGCGCGTCGGCCTGGCCGCCGCGGCACGCCGGCTCCTCGACGCGCTCGACGTGCGGATCGGTTCCTGGGTCACCTCCATCGGCTCGGCGAAGGCGCGCGACGTCTCCGGTCTCGAAGGAATGGAGGACGCGGAGGCGCTCGCGCTCGCGGCGGACGCGTCGCCGGTGCGCTGCATCGATCGGGAGGCGGAGGACTCGTTGCGCGAGCAGATCGAGGAAGCGCGCGCCCGGCGCGATACCGTGGGCGGCACGTTCGAGGTGCGGGTGACGGGCCTGGTGCCGGGACTGGGCAGCTATACGCAGGCCGATCTCCGCCTCGACGGTCTGCTCGCGCGGGCGCTGGCCTCGATCCCGGCGATCAAAGCGGTGGAGCTGGGCGACGGATGGCGCGCGGCGGAGCTGTTCGGCTCGCAGGTCCACGATCCGATGGGACGCGCGGGCGCGGGAATCACCCGCGACACGAACCACGCCGGCGGGCTGGAGGGCGGCGTGACGAACGGCGAGCCACTGGTCGCGCGCGCCGCGATGAAGCCCATCGCCACGGTGCCCGCCGCGCTGAGAAGCGTCGATCTGCTCACCGGCGAGGCGGATGCAGCGCACGTGGAGCGCAGCGACACCTGCGCGGTTCCGGCGGCTGCGGTGGTCGGGGAAGCGGTGGTCGCTCTTTGCGTCGCGGACGCGCTCCTCACGAAGCTGGGTGGCGACTCGATGGACGAGCTCCACGCGGCGCTGCGGCTCGCCTGGCGGCGCGCGCGGCCGCTCGCAGGACACGTCTGGCTCTGCGGTCTTCCCGGCGCCGGGAAGACCACGCTCGCGCCGCTGCTCGCCTCCGCGCTCGGGCTGCCGTTCGTGGAGATCGATTCCGTCGTGGAGCGCGGCGCCGGCAAGAGCGTACCGGACCTCTTCGCATCGGAGGGAGAAGCGGGCTTCCGCAACCGCGAGGTGGAAGCCGTCCGCGCTACGGCCCGCGGCCCGCGCAGCGTCATCTCCGTTGGCGGGGGCGCGCTCGGCTCGCGCGCAGTCCGGCTGGCGGTACGGAAGACGGGACATCTGCTCTGGCTGCGTGCTCCGGTCTCGCTGTGCGCGGAACGCGCGGCGGCCGGGCGGCCGCTGCTCGCCGGCAACCCTCAGGCGCGGCTCGCGGAGCTGGCCATCGCGCGCGAGCCTGTGTACGCGCGGCTCGCGGACGCCGTGGTCGAGGTGGTGACGGGCGCGTCACCCCAGCTGATTTCCGCGCAGGCGGCCGCCGCCGTCTCGGCGCTGGAGGCGCAGCGTGCCCACCATTGAGGTGCGCTTCGCTTCCGGCGCCCGCACCGATTGCGTGATCGAGTCGGGCGCGCTGCAGCGCCTCCCGGCCCTCTGCGCCAATGCGGGGCTGAGCGGGAGCTCGGGGCTGCTCTGCGACGCTCGCGTGCTCTCGCTCCATCGCGACGAGCTGCTCGCCCTCGGGGCACACTTCGGCGATCCCGTCGGCCGGCCGGTCAGCGAATCGCGCAAGACGCTGGCCGAGGTCGAGGCGATGTGCGAGGAGCTGTCCGCCCGCCGGGTTGGCCGCGACGGGTACGTGGTCGCGATCGGCGGCGGGGTCCTCACCGATCTCGCCGGTCTGGCGGCAGCGCTCTACCTGCGCGGCGTCCCCTGGGTGAGCGTGCCCTCCACCCTGCTGGCCCAGGTGGACGCCGGGCTGGGCGGAAAGACCGGGGCCAACCTGCGCGCGGGGAAGAATCTGGTCGGGGCGTTCCACCAGCCGCGCCTCGTGGTCTGCGATCCGGTGCTGCTCACCACGCTCCCTTCGCGGGAGCGGTGGAGCGGCCTCGCGGAGGTGGTCAAGTGCGCGCTGCTGGAGGGTGGCGATTTGCTGCAGCGCTGTGAGCGCGACCTCGAGCGGGCCGCATCGGGTGAGGCCGACGCGCTCGCTCCGCTGGTCGAGGGCGCGGTGCGCCTGAAGGCGCGCATCGTCGCGGCAGACGAGCGGGAGGGCGGTCAGCGCGCGTTCCTCAATCTGGGCCACACCGTCGGGCACGCGCTTGAGGCCGCCACCGGCTACACCCATTTCTCCCACGGCGAGGCGGTGGCCCTCGGCCTGCGCGGCATGCTCGCCTTGTGCGAGGGCATGCCCGAGCGCGATCGCGCCCTGCGTCTGGTCGAGCGGCTGCGCATCGCGGACGGCCGCACCTTGGACTCCGGGCAACGGCAAGCCGCCCTGGAGGCGATGGGGCGAGACAAGAAGGCCCGCCGCGGCGCCGTCCGGTTCGTTCTTCTGGAGCGCATCGGAGCGCCGGTGCTGCGCGAGGCCAGCGCCGAGGACTGCGCCCGCGCGCTGGCGGCCGCTCTCGCGTAGACTCGGGCGGGATGAACATCCTCCTCCTCAACGGCCCGAACCTGAACCTGCTCGGCGAGCGGGAGCCGGAGATCTACGGAAAGACGACGCTCGCCGAGCTGGAGCAGATGGTCGTCTCGCGGGCGCGGCAGCTCGGTCATACGGTGCGCGCGTTGCAGTCCAACCATGAGGGCGCCCTGATCGACGAGCTGCACCAGTCGCGCGGCTGGGCGAACGGAGTGATCTTCAACCCGGGGGCGTTCACGCACTCCTCGTACGCTTTACGCGACGCGATCGTCGCCACCAGGCTCCGGGTCGTCGAAGTGCATCTCTCCGACATCACCAAACGCGAGCCGTGGCGGCGCGTGAGCCTGCTGGAGGAGGTCTGCGTCCATCGCATCCTCGGCAAGGGGCCGGCCGGCTATCTCGAAGCCCTGGAGTGGCTCGTCCAGTGACGGATTACAGCGCGGAGCGCAGGGAGCGGACCAGGCCGGCGACCGCGTCGACGCCCCGCTCGTGATGCAGCGCGACCACCGCCGACCCCACGACCACGCCGTCCGCCTTCCCCTTGAGCGCTGCCGCCTGCTCCGGGCGCGAGATGCCGAAGCCGACCGCGACCGGGACGGACGAAACCGCCCGCAGCTCGGCCAGCCGCGCCTCCAGGTCCTCCGGCAGCGCCGCGCGGGCGCCGGTCACGCCCGTGACGCTGACGTAATAGACGAAACCGCGCGCGGTGCGGGCGATCCTCGCCGCGCGCTCCTTCGGAGTCGTGGGAGCGACCAGCGGCACGAGGTCCAATCCTTCCGCAGCCAGATCGTCGCGCACCGGCTGGGCCTCCTCGAGCGGCAGATCGGGGACGATCGCGCCGCATAGACCTGCCTCCCGCAGCGCGCGGGCGAAGGCGCGCGAGCCCATCGACTCGACCGGGTTCATGTAGCCCATCGCCACCAGCGGCGCGCGCAAGCGCAGCCCGGAAGTCATCGAGAGCAGATCGCGCAGCGTCGTCCTGGCGGCGATGGCGCGCGTCGCCGCCGCCTGCACCACGGGGCCGTCGGCGATCGGATCGGAGAACGGCAGGCCCAACTCGATCACGTCGGCGCCCGCCGCATCGATGGCCCTGAGCAGGGCCGCCGTATCTCCGTCGCCACCCATCGCGTAACAGACCAGCGCGGTGCGCCCTTGGGCCCGGGCTGCCGAGAATGCCTCGGACAGGCGGCTCACTTCAGCGCCTCGATGACGGTACCGAGGTCCTTGTCGCCCCGGCCGGAGAGGTTCACGGCGATCAGAGCTCCGCGCACCTGTGGCAATGCGGCGATGGCGTGCGCCGACTCCAGCGCACAGAGGATCCCCTCGCTGCGGGCGAGCGTCTGGAACGCCTGCAGCGCTTCCGTGTCGGTCGCCGAGAGAACGGTGAGGCGTCCCTGGTCGCGCAGGTGCGACAGCTCGGGTCCGACCCCGGGATAGTCGAGGCCCGCGCTGATCGAGTGGGCCTCGGCGATCTGGCCGTCTTCCGTCTGCAGCACGTACGAGCGCGACCCGTGCAGGACGCCGGGGCGGCCCTTCGCGAGCGAGGCGCCGTGCTTGCCGCTCTCCAGCCCGTGGCCGGCCGCCTCGACTCCGTACAGCGTGACCGAGGGCTCGCGCACGAAGCGGTGCAGCGCGCCGATGGCGTTCGATCCGCCTCCGACGCAGGCGACGACGGCGTCAGGAAGCCGGCCCTCCGCGTCGACGATCTGCTCCGCGATCTCCTCGCCGATGATCTTCTGCAGCTCGCGCACCATCACGGGGTACGGGTGCGGCCCCGCCGCGCTGCCGATGCAATAGTACGTCGTGCGCACGTTCGTGACCCAATCGCGGATCGCCTCGTTCATGGCGTCCTTGAGCGTGCGCGAGCCGGCGTCCACGCTGCGCACCTCGGCACCGAGCAGCTTCATGCGAACCACGTTCGGGCTCTGCCGCCGGACGTCCTCGGTGCCCATGTAGACGATGCACTCGAGGCCGAGAAGGGCGCACACGGTCGCGGTGGCGACACCATGCTGGCCGGCGCCGGTCTCCGCGATCACGCGCCGCTTGCCCATGCGCTTCGCCAGCAGCGCCTGTCCCAGCGTGTTGTTCAGCTTGTGTGCGCCGGTATGGAGCAGGTCCTCGCGCTTCAAGTAGACGCGACCAGCGAGTCCGAGCGCCTTCGCCAACCGATCCGCGCGGAACAGTGGCGTCGGCCGGCCGGCGTAGGTCCGCAGAAGCTCCGTCAGCTCCTCCCGATACCGCGGGTCGCCTCGGGCTTCGTTCCATGCCCCCTCCAGCTCATCCAGCGCGGGAATCAGCGTCTCGGGAACGAACCGGCCGCCGTAGGCGCCGAAACGCCCGCGCGCATCCGGAGGTGCGACGGTGCTACCCGACAGGATCGGCGGCATCTCCTTCATCTCGATGCCCCCCGCGCCGCGCGAACGAACGCACGGACGCGCTCCCGATCCTTGAACCCGCCCGGTCCCTCGATTCCGCCCGCGACGTCCACGCCGGAAGGACGTGCCTGCGCGATCGCCTGGGCCACGTTCTCGGCCGTGAGCCCTCCGCCGACGAACAGCTCACCGCTGTGCAGCGAGCGCGCCCGGTCGGCGAGAGACCACGCGAAGCTCTTTCCCGATCCCCCGGCCGGTCCGTCGAGCAGAAGGCGCGCGGCGCCCGGCCGGGGCTGCAGCGATTCCGCCGAGAGCATCTGTAGCGCCGCGTGGAGCGGAAGCGGTGCGCGCCCCGTCGGCCATTCGCCATGGAGCTGCGCAGCCTGCAGTCCGACCTCGGCGGCGATGCGGATCACTTCCTCGAGCGCGGCGTCGAGGAAAACGCCGACCAGCGGGACCTGCGCGGGCAGCGCGTCGCGGATCGCCTTCGCCTCCGCGACCGTGACGCGGCGCCGGCTCGCGGCCGCGAAGATCACCCCGATCTCGTCGGCTCCTTCGCTCGCGCAGAGGAGCGCGTCGGCCACGGTGCGTACGCCGCAGAGCTTGATCTTCATGCCTGCACCAGCGCCCGCGTCGCGCTCTGCGGATCCGCCGCGGAAGAGAGCGCCTCACCCACGAGCAGCATCGATGCTCCCAGCGCTCGCAGGCGGCGCGCATCCTCCGGGGTGCGGACGCCGCTCTCCGCGACCAGCGGCGCGATCTCCCGGGCGAGCGGCGCAATCCGCGCGAAGGCGCCCGGATGCACCTCCAGCGTCTTGAGATCGCGCGCGTTCACGCCGAGCAGATCCGGCTCGCACGCCCGGGCGGCGTCCAGCTCGCTCTCCTCGTGCACTTCAAAGAGCACCGCCATCCCCAGCTCGCGCGCGAGCTGCCGCAGCGGACCCAGCGTGGCGAGCGGCGCCGCCGCGGCGATGAGCAGGATGGCGTCCGCTCCATGTGCGCGCGCCTCGCGCACCTGGAATTCCGTGACGATGAAGTCCTTGCGCAGCACCGGTAGCGAGACTGCCGCCCGCGCTGCCCGGAGGTCGTCGAGCGAGCCGCCGAAGTGCACGCGGTCGGTGAGCACGGAGATCGCCGCCGCCCCACCACGCGCATACGCCTGCGCGAGCTGCGCCGGATCGAGGCGTGGGTTGATCACGCCTTTGGACGGGCTGCTGCGTTTCACTTCGGCGATCAGGCCGGCGCGCGGAAACGGCCGCAGTGGCGGCGCCTCCGCAGGAAAGGGGTGCTTCTTCCGCTCGCGCGCGTCCGCGACAGCCTGCGCCACCAGCTTCGCGAGATGGCTCATCGAGCCGCCTTCCGGGCCTGCGATGCCTTCACCAGCTTCTCCAACCGCTCCATCGCGGCCCCGCTGTCGATCGCCCGCTCCGCCAACCGCACGCCCTCGCGGATGCTCTCGCAGACCTCCGCCGCCGCGAGCGCCGCACCGGCATTGAGCAGGGTCGCCGTCCGCCGGGCGCCGTTCTCGCCGCGCAGCACTCCCCGGAGCGTCTCGGCGTTCTGCTGGGGCTCGCCGCCCCGCAGGCCCTCGAGGGGCGCGCGCTTCACGCCCGCGTCCTCGGGCGACAGCTCGAACTGCCGCACCACACCCGATCGTACTTCGCAGACGACGGTGGGGCCGGCCGTCGAGATCTCGTCGAGCCCGCCGTACCCATGCACCACGAACGCCCGATCGCAACCCAGCTCCACCAGCGTCTGCGCCAGCACCGGGACGAGCTGCGGCGAGTACACCCCGAGCAGCTGCTGCCGCGCACCCGCGGGATTCGCCAGTGGCCCGAGCAGGTTGAACAGCGTCCGCAGCCCGAGCTCCTTGCGCACGGGCGCGACGTGGCGCATGGCCGCGTGGTGCCGCGGCGCGAAGAGGAACCCGATCCCGCACTCCTCGATGCAAGCGGCCACCGCTTCCGGCGCAAGCTCGACCTCGACGCCCAGCGCGGCCAGCACGTCGGCGCTGCCGCACTTCGAAGAGACCGCGCGGTTGCCGTGCTTGGCGACGCGCGCGCCACCCGCCGCGGCGACGAACGCGGAGGCAGTCGAGATGTTGAACGTGTGCGATGCGTCGCCGCCCGTGCCGCAGGTATCGATCAAGCGATCCTGCGAGACTTCCACCCGCGCGGCGCGCGAGCGCAGCGCCTGTGCGGCGCCGGCGATCTCGTCCGGCGTCTCCCCTTTCATGCGCAGCGCAACCAGGAGCGCCGCCATCTGCGCCGCCGGGGCGCTGCCATCGAGCATCGCGTCCAGCGCCGCCGCCGCCTGCACACGGGAGAGGTGGATGCCCTCGACCGCCAGGCGGATCTGCTCGCGCAAGGGCATCGCCTACATCCGCAGGAAGTTGCCGAGCAGCGTCTGGCCGTCGGGCGTGAGGATCGATTCGGGGTGGAACTGGACGCCGATCACGGGCAGCTTCAGGTGGCGAAGCGCCATGACGATGCCGTCCTTCGTGCGGGCGGAAACCTTGAGGTCCTTGGGGAGCGTCCGCCCGTCCACCACCAGTGAGTGATACCGGCCGGCGCGCAGCGGCTTCGGCGCGCCGCGAAAGAGAGCGCTGCCGTCGTGCACGATCTCCTCCGCCTTTCCGTGCACCGGCTGCCGCGCGCGCACCACCTTGCCCCCGAACGCCTGCCCGATGCTCTGGTGACCCAGGCAGACGCCGAGGATCGGCACCAGGCGCTGCGGGCGGGGAAACCCGTTCAGCCCGCAAGCGCGGGAGATCAGCTCCAGGCAGACTCCAGCCTCGTTCGGCGTGCAGGGCCCCGGCGAGAGCACCAGCCGCTCGGGGCGGCCGGCGAGGATGGTCGCGGCGCTTTCGGCATCGTTGCGCAGCACCTCCACGGAAGCGCCCAGCTCGCCGAGACGCTGCACCAGGTTGAAAGTGAACGAGTCGTAGTTGTCGATGACGAGGACGTGCGGCTTCATGCGACCGCCTTCCCCGCCACCGCGCCGTAGGCGGCGCCCACCGAAGCGCGAACCTTGGCGAGCACCTCGCGCCACTCGGCGGCGGGATCGCTGTCCGCCACGATCCCCGCGCCTGCCTGCGCGAACAGGCGTCCCTGGCTGCGGAACAGGGTCCGGATGGCGATGGCGAGCTGCACGTCGCCGGCGCCGGAGAACCAGCCGACCGCGCCTCCGTAAGGGCCGCGCTGGACACCCTCCAGCTCGTCGATGATCTCGAGCGACCGGATCTTCGGCGCTCCAGAGAGCGTCCCCGCCGGGAACGCCGCCGCGAATGCGTCGACGGCTCCCAGACCGGGCTTGAGGACGCCGCTCACCTCGCTGGTCATGTGCATCACGTGGCTGAAGCGCTCGGTCTCCATCAGCCGCTCTACCTTCACCGACCCGATCTTCGAGACGCGGCCCACGTCGTTGCGCCCCAGGTCGACGAGCATGGTGTGCTCCGCGCACTCTTTCGGGTCCGCGCGCAACTCCTGCTCGAGGCGCAAGTCCTCCTCCTGCGTCGCGCCGCGACGGCGCGTGCCCGCTATCGGGCGCACCGTCATCTTGCCCGCCTCCACCTGGACGAGAAGCTCCGGAGAGGCCCCGAACAGCTCCCGGCCGCCGAGCCGCAGGTAGAAGTGGTAAGGGGCGGGGCTCGCGGCGCGCAGCGTGCGGTACAGCGAGAAGCCATCGCAGTCCGGCAGCTCGAAGCGCTGGGAAAGCACCACCTGGAAGATGTCGCCGGCATGGATGTACTCGAGGGCGCGCCGGACGGCGGCCTTGAACTGCTTCTCTCCGCCGGCGACCGGCACCGGCTCGGGGAGGCCGCCTTTGAGGAAGCTGGCGCCGTTGCGGCGGTCGCTGAAGAGCCGGGCTCCGAGGGACTGCGCCGCGGGTGTGCGCAGCGCGTGCGGGAACCGGCCCAGGGCGAATCCCTCCAGCACGCGCCGCGCCAGCGCCTCGGCGCGCTGGTCCGCGTCTTCTCCGGTGGCCAGCGCCCAGGTCCGGCCTTGCCGGTGGTCGAATGCGATCAGCTCCCGCACCAGCAGCAGCTCCGCTTCGGGAAAGAGCGTGTCGGGGCCAAGCCGCTGCGGGAGCCGCTCGCTCCAGCCCGCGCTGCCCCAACCGAGATAGCCGACGTACCCGCCGGTAAATGGCGGCAGACCTTCGCTGCGCTCTGCCCGCTCCGCTTCCAGCGCGCGACGCAGCGTCTCCAACGGCTCCGCTTGCCGCTTCAGCGAGAGCCGCGACTCCCCGGTCCCCACCCCGACGTAGCTGTAGCGTCCGAGCGCTCCCTCGAAGAGGAAGGCGTCTCGCTCTTGCTGCTGGTCGAGAAGGCAGAAGACGCCGAAAGGCGTCAGCAAATCACCGGGAAGCTCGACGGCCGAGGGAGAAGCGCCTCCAAAGCCGGCTCCGGGAAAGGGTCCTCATGGGCGGGTAGACTACGGCGCATGCCGGCCCGTTGCAAGCACATGATAGAAGCGCGCGCATGGCGACACCCGCGCGGCGCATCGCGGCCGAGGTGTTGATGCGCGTCGCGCAGGGAGGCGCTTTCGCCAACCTTGCCCTCGATTCCGCCCTCCGCCAGGCGGGCATCCTGGAGCCGCGCGAGGCGGCGCTGGCGACCGAGCTCACCTATGGGACCCTGCGCTGGCAGCTGCGGCTCGACAGGGCATTGGCCGCCCACAGCGACCGTGCCTTGGAGGATCTCGACGAGGCCGTGCGCGTGACGCTGCGGCTCGGCGCCTTCGAGCTGCTCCACCACGAAAAGGTGCCCGCGCGGGCAGCGGTGAACGAAGCAGTGGAGCTCGCCAAGGAGCTGAAGGCGGCGCGCGCCACCGGATTCGTCAACGCGGTACTGCGCAGGCTTTCGGAGACGCGCAGCGCGCCTCCGCCGCCGTCGCGAGAGGTGGATCCGGTCGGGCACCTGGCCGCGGTCACCGCCCACCCCCGTTGGATGGTCGAGCGGTGGATGAGATGGCTCGGGAACGCCGAGGCGGAGCAGCTCTGCGCGGCGAACCAGCAACAAGCGCCGGCGACGGTTCGCGTCGCGCGCCGGAAGGCGACGGTCGCGCGCGCCCAGGAAGCGCTGCGCGCGTCGAGCATCGACTCGCGTCCGGGCCGGTACAGCCCGGATGCGCTGATCCTCGCCTCGGGAGCGCCACCGGCGCTGGACATCGAGGGATACGAGCAGGGGCTGTTCCAAGCGCAGGACGAGGCCGCCCAACTCGTGTCGCTGTTCGCCGCTCCGGACCGCTCGGCGCGGATCCTGGACGCATGCGCGGCGCCTGGAGGCAAGGCTTGCCACCTGGCGGAGATCGCCGACCGTGGCTCGGTGCTGGCGGTCGACCTGCACGCGCGAAAGGCGGCTGCCGTCGGGGAAGCGGCGCGGCGACTCGGCCTGGAGAACCTGGAAGCCCGCGCAGCCGATGTGACGCTCCCCATTCCCGACGTGGCCTTCGAGAGCTTCGACCTGGTCCTGCTCGATTCCCCGTGCTCGGGGCTGGGAACCTTGCGCCGCCACCCCGAGGTGAAGCTGCGCCGCACGCCGGACGACGTGGACCGGCTGGCGCAGCTTCAGGCGCGGCTGCTCGCGGCCGTGCAGCGCTACGTCCGCCCTGGCGGGCTGCTCGTCCATGCGCTCTGCACGCTCACGCCGGAGGAATGCGACGAGCAGGTGCACCGCTTTCTGGCGGCGTTCCCGCAGTTCCGGATCGACCCTCCGCCGCCATCGTTCCCGCCGGACTGCCTGGAGGGCGAATTCCTTCGCACCCTTCCGCATCGAACCGGTACCGACGGTTTCTTCGCCGCGCGCTTGAGGAGGACCGCATGACCGACGTGCTGATCGCACCGTCCCTGCTCTCATGCGACCT
>VBKQ01000059.1 GCA_005879505.1 Deltaproteobacteria bacterium | reverse complement strand
CCGGCTCGAGGAGCTCTACGACACGCTGCGGGCGCGCCTCGCCACCATGCAGTCGACGCTGACGCCCGATCACCCGGACGTCGACTCGATGAAGCGGGAGGTGGAGGCGACGAGCGGACGGCTGCAGAACGCCCGCACCCGCGCGGCGGCGAACGATCTCGAGCGGCGCCGGATGAACGAGGCCATCGGCCGCGGGCGCAGCCGGATCGTCGAGCTGACCAAGCGGCAGGCGGACATCGACAAGCTGATCGCCGGCGCGCCGCTGGTGGCGTCGCAGCTGGTCGAGCTGACGCGCGATACCGACATGCTCAAGGCCAAGGTGACGCAGCTGGTCTCGAAGAAGGCGGAAGCGGAGATCACCGCGGACCTGGAGCAGAAGAGCGCCCCCAGCGAGTTCCGCGTGCTGGAGAGCGCGCAGCCCCCGTCGGTCCCCGCCAGCCCCAACCGGCAGCAAGCGCTCTTGCTCGCAATGCTCGGCGCGCTCGCGCTGGGGATCGCGGTCTCGATCGGGCAGGAGCTGTCGGACCGCTCGCTGCGGACCGAGAGCGAGGTGGGAGGCGCGCTGGCGCTGCCGGTGCTCGCCTGCGTGCCCGAGCTGGGCGGCATGGGCGCCGTCGCGCTGCTTCCGGTGCAGACAGAGGCGTAATCGAGGGACGACCAACCCGAATCCAAAGGAGAGGCGCGATGTCGAGCATTCCCAAGGCAGTGGAGAACCGGGGCCCGTTCCTCGAGCGAATCGAGGGCGGCGCCGCGGAGACGACGGTCGACGAGCGGCTGGTCACGCTGACCGCGCCGATGAGCGCGGCGGCCGAGCAGTACCGCATCCTGCTGCACCGGCTGCGGCACATCCGATCGCTTCGGGGCGACGCCATCCAAGGCGGCGCGATCGTCGCGGTGACCAGCGCGGTGCGCGGAGAGGGCGTCTCGCTCACTGCCGCCAACCTGGCGCTGACGGCGGCGCGCTCGCGCGACGCGCGGGTGGCCCTGGTGGACTGCGACCTGCGCCGCGGCGGGATCGCCCGGCTCTTCAACATGGGCGCGCGTGCGGGCCTCGCCGAGGTGCTCACCGGCAAGACGGAAGTGGGCGAGGCGCTGGGGCGCTACCACGAGGGACACCTGGCGGTGGTCGCCGCGGGCCGGGCTCCTGGCGCCGAGTCGGCGTCGCTCCTGGCGGGTCCGCGGTTCGCGCAGACCCTCTCGCTGCTGCGCACGCTCTTCGACGAGATCTATCTGGACGTGCCGCCCGCCCTGGCGACGGCGGACGCCCAGGTGGTCGCGTACAAGGCGGACGGCATCGTGATGGTCGCGCGCGCTGGGGAAACGCCCCGCGAGCAGGTGGCCGCGGCGGTGCGACAGCTCTCGGGCGCCCCGGTGTGGGGCCTGGTCCTGAACGGCGTCGAACCGTCCCGCGTCCCCGCCCCGCTGCCCGTCGTGAAGGGTCACCTTACCAGCGGAAAGTAGGGGAGCCAGGCGCAATGCCGCAGTTCTCGGGGCACTGGTACAGCGGACGTGCCGCCCGCCTGGTGTTCGTCGAGGCGGCGCTGGTGGCGATTGCGCTTTCGATCAGCGGCCAGAGCGCGCACGGATGGCGCGAGCTGGCCGCCTTGATGGCGGTGGCGGCCTGCGTGCCGGCGGCGCTCTACCTCGCCGACCTCTACGATCCGCAGATCATGCGCAACGACCGCAGCCGCGGGGCGAGTGTCCTCAAGGCGCTCGGCTTCGCGGCGCTGGCGGCGGCGATCGTGGGATTGATCGGCGGAGGTACGGTGCCGCGCGGTGCGCTCATCGAGATCATCGGCGTCGCGAGCGTCGGCGTGCTCCTCGCGCGCGCGGCGCTGATCGCGCGGCCCGATGAGCAGGGCCACAACCGCGTACTGGTGATCGGCGGCGGGCAGCGCGCGGCGGAGATCGAGCGGATCGTCCGCACCGAGGCCTACGGCGAGTACGAGGTTGCGGGAAAGCTGGATCCGAGCGTGGAGCTCTCGCAGCCGCAGCAGATCGCCGCCGGCGGATGCGCCGAGGTGATCGGGGCCGCGGCGCCGCTGATCGAGCAGGGCGAGAGCGGCGGCGCGGAGGTCGCCCTGGCGCCGGCGGCAGAGGTGATTCCCGCCTCCCAGCTCATCGTCGGCCCCGCCGGCGCGCCGGCGCAGATCCAGGGTCCGTTCGCCGAGGCGAAGGTAGCCTCCTTCCGGTCGCCGGAGGAGAAGCCGCTGGCGGCCGTGGTGCCCTTGCCGACCGCTCCACACCCTGCCATCGCGGTGACCGCGCGCAGCCTGACCGGCGCGGTGCGCGAGCTGCGCGTGGACACGGTGGTGATCGCCTCCGACGAGCGGCGGGCGCGCCTGCCCATCGAGGAGTTCATCCGGCTGCGGCTCTCCGGGGTCACCGTGCTGCCGGCGCAGAGGTTCGCCGAGCGGGTGCTGCGGCGCGTGCCGATCGCCCTCTTGCGCCCGAGCGATCTCGCCATCGGGGAGGGCTTGAGCTCGCCGGTGCGCACTGCCGTCAAGCGCGTCTTCGACCTGCTGGTGAGCAGCGTCCTGCTCGTCTGCGCCGCGCCGGTGCTGGCGATTGCGGCGGTGCTGATCAAGCTGGACTCGAGAGGACCGGTCTTCTACTGGCAGGAGCGGGTCGGACGTGGAGGAAGGATCTTCCGGCTCTACAAGCTGCGGACCATGCACCAGGATGCCGAGAAGGCTTCCGGGCCCGTCTGGGCGGCGCACCGCGATCCGCGCATCACGCGCCTGGGGGCGGTGTTGCGCAAGACGCGGCTGGACGAGCTTCCCCAGGCGTTCGCGGTATTCCGCGGCCACATGTCGTTCGTCGGGCCGCGCCCGGAGCGCCCCTTCTTCGTCCAGCAGCTGAAGACGCAGATCCCGTTCTACGGCATGCGCGAGGCGGTGAAGCCGGGGATCACCGGATGGGCGCAGATCCGCTACCCGTACGGCTCGTCGGTCGAGGACGCGCGCGCGAAGCTCGAGTACGACCTGTACTACGTGCAGCACCAATCGCTCTTCCTCGATCTGGCCATCTGCTTCCACACCGTGAAGACGGTCCTCTTCGCGCGGGGGGCCCGGTGAGCGTCGCGCTTCGCCAGCAGCCCGACCCGGAGCTGCGGCTCGAGATGGTCGAGGGCCGCGACGCCTTCCTGCAGCTCGAGCGGGAGTGGAACGCGGCGCTCGCGCGCGGGCCGCGCGACGAGCCCATGCTCCGGCACGAGTGGCTGCGGGCCTTCATCGAGAACTTCGCTCCGGGCGCGACGTTGCGGACCTTCGTGGCCCGCGCCGGCCGCGAGATCTGCGCGGCGGTGCCGCTGGTCGAGACGCGGGAGCGGAGCGCCGATACGTGCTTGGTTCCCATGACCACCTGGCATACGCCGGTCAACGACCACTCGCAGCGCGGCGGCGTCCTCCTCGGCCGGCGGGGTGAAGAGGCGCTGCGGCTGATCTGGGAGGGCATTCGCGAGGCGCCCGGATGGGACCGCCTGCGCCTGCGGGATCTGCCTGCGGGCGCGCCCGAGTGGAGGCTGCGCGGTTGGGCGGAAGAAGCGGGCCATCCCTGCGGACTGTGGGTCTCGCTGCGCTCTCCCTACCTGCCGCTTCCGCAGAGCTACGAGGGGGTGGAAGCGGCGCTCGACGGCAAGTTCCGCCAGAACCTGCGCCGCCGGAGGCGGCGGCTCGCCGAACTGGGCGAGGTGAAGTACACGCTCGCCGACGCGAAGGACGGGAGCGCGGTCGACACGGCCCTCGCCGACCTCTACGAGATCGAGGCCGGCGGCTGGAAGGGCCGGGACGGCACCGCCATTGCGCAGCGTCCGGAGCTGGTCGGCTTCTACACGCAGATCGCGCGCGATGCCGCAAGGCGCGGCGCCCTCGCCCTCGGTACGCTCACACTGAAAGGCAAACCGATCGCCGCGCACCTCAGCCTGCTTCACCAGAAGCGCCACTACCTGGTCAAGATCGGCTACGACGAATCGCTCCACGAGTACTCGCCCGGTCAGCAGATGGTCTCGGAGGCGATCCGCGACTCCTGCTCGCGCGGGCTGACCGAGTTCGACTTCCTCGGTCCCTGCATGGACTGGAAGCTCGACTGGGAGAGCCAGTTGAGGACGCATCTGTGGCTCACCATCTTCCGGCCCACGCCGGCGGGAAAGCTGGTGCATCAGGCGCGCTTCGTCGGCTGGCCCATCCTGCGCGCCCTCATGAGGAAGTGACATGAAGAACACGGCGCAGCGGCTGCGGGTGGCGGAAGGCCGGGGAGAGAAGGCGCCTCCTCCCAAGCGAACCGTGCCCTGCATGCAGACGACCTGGCCGCACATGCTGTTCCCGCGGATCGCGGCCACGGTCCCACTGGTGTTTCCCTTCGACCAACCCGGCCTGCGCTATCGCTACTTCGCGCGCAACGCGGTCTGGGATGCGGTCCAGCTGCTCGGGCTCGCCGGCAAGAAAGTGCTGATGCCGGCGTACCATCATGGCGTCGAGCTGGAGACGCTGCTCGCCGCCGGCGTCCAGCCAGTCTTCTTCCGCGTGGACGCCCAGATGCGCGCGGACTTCGACGATGCCCGGGCAAAGTCCGCGGGCGCGGCCGCCCTCTACGTGATCCACTACGCCGGATTCCCGCAGGACATGCACGCGGCCCGGTACCTGGCGAACGAGCTACGCGTTCCGGTGATCGAGGACTGCGCGCTCGCGCTGCTGTCG
>VBKQ01000366.1 GCA_005879505.1 Deltaproteobacteria bacterium | reverse complement strand
CAGCTCGTAGAGCCGCCTGCCGTCGACCTTGCGCGCCGAGTACATGGGCGGCGTCTGCTCCACCAGGCCGACGAAGTCGCGCAGCGCCTGGCGAACGCGCTCTTCGCCCAGGCCTTCGAGCGGTCTCGTCTCCACCGTGCGCCCGGCGCTGTCCTGCGTGTCGGTGGTGACGCCGAAGCGGACGACGGCGTCGTACTCCTTGTCTCCCTCGCTGACGAAGCTGGCGATCTTGGTGGCGTCGCCGATGCAGATCGGGAGCACGCCCGTGGCCGTCGGATCGAGCGTCCCGGTATGGCCGCAGCGCCTGGCCTTGAAGAGGCCCTTCACGCGGCGGACCACGTCGAAGCTGGTGGGACCGCTCGGTTTGTCGACCACGACTACGCCGGAGAGCTCATGCGCCATTCTTCAGTGCTTCCTCGACCTCTTGCGCGATCTTCGCCCGCACCGACACCTCGTCGCCCTCGATGCTGCAGCCGGCGGCATTGTGGTGGCCGCCGCCGCCGAACTTCTGGGCGATGGCGGCGACGTTCACCCGCCCGCGCGAGCGGAAGCTCACCCGCCAGGGACCGCCGTTGCGCGGCTCCCGGAAGCTCGCGGCCACCTCCACGCCGTCCACGCTGCGGGCGTAGTTGATGAACCCGTCGGTGAGATCCGTCTCGCTGCCGGTCTTCTCCACCATCGCGTTGGTGATGGTGATGGTGGCGACCTTGCCGTGCACTTCCAGCGTGGAGAGCACGTCCGCGAGCAGGCGCATGCGCGCGAGCGGCTGCTGCTCGTAGACGCGCACGGTCATCTCCCAGGGCTCCACGCCCGCCTCCACCAGCTCGGCGGCGATGCGCAGGCACTCGGGATCGGTGCTCGAGTACCGGAAGCAGCCGGTGTCCGCCAGGATGCTCGCGTAGATGCACTCCGCCGTGTCCTTGGAGAAGGGACCGCCGAGCGCGCGGATGATCTTGTAGGCGAGGATCCCCACGGAAGCGGCGTGCGGATCGACGTAGTTCACGTCGCCGAACGGCTCCGTGGTCATGTGGTGGTCGAGGTTCAGGAGCACGCCACGCCGATCCGCCGGCGGCACGTCCGGGCCGAGGCGGTCATATGCTCCCGCATCGGTCGCGACCGTGACGTCGAAGGCAGCTCCGACGGCCAGCGACTTTGCCACTTCGGCGGCTCCGCGCAGGAAGCGGAAGTTGTAAGGGAGATCGTCGGGATTGTAGACGATTACGTCGCGCCCCAGATCGCGCAGGGCGGAGGCGAGCGCGAGCGCCGAACCGAGCGCGTCGCCATCCGGCCCCCGGTGCATGGTGATGAGGACGCGGCGGGCGGACCGCAGCGCGTCGACGGCGAGAGGGAGGTTCTCCGCGGGTTTCCAGTCGCGCGGGTTGGCGACGCCTCTGTTGACCGCCTTCACTCCTCGTGCTCCGGACTGGCGGGGGCCGGAGGCCTCGAGCGCTCTTCGTCGTGCACTTGCCGGATGAGCTGCTCGATGCGTTCGCCGCGATCGATCGCCTCGTCGTAGGTGAAGCTCAGCTCCGGCGTGACCCGCAACTTGAGTTGCACGCCGATCTCGTGACGGAGAAACCCCCGGGCCTTGTCCAGGCCCCGCCCGGTATGCTTGCGCTGCTCGGCGTCGCCATGCACGGTCCAGAACACCCGCGCCTCGCGCAGGTCGGGCGACATCTTCACCCCCGTGATCGTCACCAGCCCGATGCGGGGGTCGCGCATGCCGCGGGCGAACAGCTCCCCGAGCAGCTCCTGGACCATCTGCGCCACGCGCTCGGGCCGGTGGTGGCTGGTCATTCCAGGTCCTCCTCTTTCAGCCAGCCCGGCTCACGCTCCTCCGGCAGCTCCTCCTCGTCCCGCTCCGGCGGCAGCCGCGTGAGATCGTGCGCGTCGAAATCGGGCTTCTGGGACCAGTCGGCCTTCATCTCCGAATAGGTCTCGATCTCCATCTCGCGGTTGAGGATCTCCGCGATGTTCCCGGCGTCGCGCGCGCACTTGTCCAGCACTTCGTTGACGAAGCTGCGATCGTTCGAGACGGCGGCAATGCCGATCACCGCCCGCTGCCAGACGTCGTTCTCTCCCACTTCAGCGGCGGTGACGTTGAAGCGGGAGCGCAGGCGGTCCACCACCTTGCGCACCACCTGCCGCTTGTCCTTCAGCGAAGAAGCGCCCTGGACGTACAGCGTGAGCCTGAGGATCCCGACCACCATCTGCACGCCTCGTCGCGCCCGGTACAGCCTCAAACATAGGCGGCAAAGCCGCACCTCCGGTGCGGCAGCCGTCTAGGTCAGCGAGGGCCGGATCGTCTCCAGCTCGTAGGCCTCGATCACGTCGCCGGGCTGGAAATCGGTGAAGTTCTCGATCCCGATTCCGCACTCGAATCCCTTGTCCACCTCCCTGACGTCGTCCTTGAAGCGCTTGAGCGAGGCGATCTTGCTGGTGAGGATGGGCTTCTGGTCGCGGAGCAGGCGCACCATCGAGGTGCGGGTGATCTTTCCGTCGGTGACCGACGATCCCGCGATGGTCCCGAGCTTCGGCACGTTGAAGGTCTGCAGCACCTTCGCGTGGCCCACCACCTTCTCCTTGACGATAGCCTCGAGCAGGCCCTCCATGGCCAGCTTCACGTCGTCGAGCGCCTCATAGATGATGTCGTACTGCTTCAGGGTCACGCCCTGGGACGCAGCCGTCTCCGCCGCCTTCGACTCCGGCTTGACGTTGAAGCCGACGATCATCGCCTTCGAGGCCGCCCCCAGCATCACGTCGCTCTCGGTGACGTTGCCGACCGCCGAGTGGATGACGTCAACCGACACTTTCGGCGTGGAGAGCTTCGCCAGCGCCGTCTTCAGCGCCTCCACCGAGCCATGCACGTCCGCCTTGACGATGATCTTGAGGACCTTCGCCTCGTCCTTCTTGCCCTTGGCGAGGATGTCGTCGATGGAGAGCTTGTTGCTCTTCGACAGGTCCTTCTCGCGCTGCTTCTTCAGGCGGTGCTCGGCAACGACCGCGGCGGCCTGCTCGTCCTCCACCACGTTGAGGTCGTCGCCCGCGGAGGGCGCGCCGTCGAGACCCAGCACTTCTACCGGGAAGCCCGGCGGCACATCGTCGATCCACTCGCCGTGCTCGTTCATCATCGCCCGGACCCGCCCGTGGTGGATGCCGGTGACGATGGCGTCCCCGACGCGGAGCGTCCCGTCCTGGACGAGGACGGTTGCGACCGGACCACGCCCCTTCTCGAGCTTCGCCTCGATCACCGTGCCGGTGGCCGGCTTGTTCGGGTTCGCCTTCAGCTCCATCACTTCCGCCTGGAGCAGGATGGCCTCGAGCAGCTTCTCCAGCCCTTCCCCGGTGCGCGCCGACACCGGGATCATCATCGTCTCACCGCCCCACTCCTCGGAAATCAGGGCATGCTCGGAGAGCTGCTGCTTGATCCGTTCGGGCTGGGCTTCCGGCTTGTCGATCTTGTTGATGGCCACCACCACCGTCACTTCCGCGGCCTTGGCGTGGTTGATGGACTCGACCGTCTGCGGCATCACGCCGTCGTCGGCGGCGACCACCAGCACCGCGATGTCGGTGACGTTGGCGCCCCGCGCGCGCATGGCGGTGAACGCCTCGTGGCCCGGCGTATCGAGGAAAGTGATGGATGCCTCGCCGCCGTCGGAGCCGATGACGTCGACCGAGTACGCGCCGATGTGCTGGGTGATCCCGCCGGCCTCGCCCGCCGCCACGTTGGCCTTGCGGATGGCGTCGAGCAGCGAGGTCTTGCCGTGGTCGACGTGGCCCATGATGGTCACGACGGGCGGGCGGGGCGCCAGATCTTCAGGCTTGTCCTCGCTCTCGCGGATGAACTCGTCGAGCTCGAACCCGACCTTCTCCACCTTCCAGCCGTTGTCGATGGCGAGCAGGCTGGCGGTGTCGAAGTCGATGGGCTGGTTCTGCGTGACCATCTTTCCGCCTGCAATCAGCTTGCGGATCAGGTCGGCGCTCTTCACGCCCATGGTCTGGGAGAGCTCGGCGACGGTGATCGTCTCGTCGATGCGGATCACCTTCTTGCGCTCCGCCATCTCGGTGATCTCGGTCTGCTTGCCCTTCTTGGCGCTCTTCTTCTTGTGCCCGCGGACCGGGACGTACGCGCGCTGGCGTGCCAGGTCCACCAGGTCCTGCTTGGAAAGGGACTCGGTCTTCTCGACGCGCGGTCCCTTCTTTCCGCGCTGGCCCGGGCCGCCCTTGTTGTCCTTCGTGACGTCGATGAATTCGCGGCCCCGGCCGGGACCGCCGGAGACCACCGCCAGCTCGCGCACCTCTCCGACCGGCCGCGGGCGGAAACCGCCGCCACCGGGACCCGAGCGGGGAGCGGGCCGGGCGACGGGGATCAGCGGGCGGGAGAGCACGACTGCGCGCGTGGCGCTGGGCCGCGCCTGCAGGTTCTCGGTGACCTGCACCGATTGGACGCCACCAGGCCCCTGAACGATGGGCCCGGTGGGCTTGGGCGGCGGCGGGCGTATGTGCGGGCGCGGGGGCGGAGGCGGAGCCGGGCGAGCCGCCACCTTGGCGACGCCTGCGGGGACGTTGCTCATCGGCTGCGCAGACCGGCGCCCTTCGACGGCGCGTGGGCCGCTCGGCGCAGGCTGCTCGACAGCCGTGGGCTTCTGCTCCGCCGGCGCTGCACCGGACGCCGCTTCCACCGGCGCCGCAGCAACGGGCGCGGGCCTCTCGACGGGCGGGGGGGCCGGGGGCGCGACGACAGGCGCTGCCTCGGCGGCCGCGGGCGGCCGGGCTTCCCCAGCCGCAACACGCGGCTCCGGGCGGGTTTCGGGGAGCACGGGCGGCGGCTCCGGCCTGCGGACCTCGACGGGCGGACGGGAAGGAGGCTCGGCGGTGACGGCTGCCTGCTGCGCGGCCAGCGCGGCGGCATGCTCGTGCTCGGCGGCGGTGTCCGCCTTCTTGCGGCGAAGCACGACGCCGCTGCCGGACGGCTTCGGCGCTTCCGCCCGGGCAGGCTTCTCGCCCCTGAACTTCTCGACGACCGCGAGCGCCTGATCGTCCTCGAGCGAGGAAGAGTGGCTCTTCACATCGTACTCGTGGGCGCGCAGCCAATCGACCATCTCCTTGTTGGAGAGACCGAGATCCTTCGCGAGCTCGTAGACGCGCTTCTTCGCCATCCTCTGTTGAGTCCCTTCCAGAAAACGTCCCTTCTAGAAAACACCGCCCCTTTTTCGAGGGGCTAGCTCTTTAGTCTGCTGCCTCCGTCGGCGTCAAGCGAACCGAGGTCCATCCACCCGAGAAGGCGGTCGAGCGTTGGCGCCGCCGCCTTTCCCTTGAGCGCCCGCGGGATCTCGCGCCGTTTCAGCGCTTCCCGCGCACACCCTTCGTCGCGGCAGATCCAGCAGCCGCGGCCTGGCCTTCCCAGCCCCGGCGCCGTCTCGCCGTTCTCCGCCACCAGCCGGAGCAACTCCCGCCGGGGGCGCACCTTTCGGCACCCGACGCAGCGCCGTTGCGGCTCGGAAGGCTTGGTCCTCCCCGCCCGGGCCCCTCGCGTCACGGGCTATGCGATCTGCGGCTGGGCTCCCGCCGCCTTCTTCGCGTCGAGGTCCGCCTTCAGCCGCGCCTCCTCCTGCAGGTAGTGCTCGACTGCCGCCTTCACCTGCTTGCCTTTCTTGACGCCGAGCCCGGTCTGCTCGCCGAACTTCACCACGTCGGGCTCGTTGTGGATGTCCTCCACCGTCTTGTAGCCGGCGTTCGCCATCTGCTCGATGTTGCGCTCGCTGATGCCGCGCACGCGCAGCAGCCTCTCCTGCTGCGTCAGCTCGCTCGGGTGCTTGCGCGCCTCGGCCAGCCGGCGCTCCTCCCGCTCCTGCTCGATGCGCGAGAGCTCCTCTTCGTCCTTTCCGATCTGCTCGCGCGCCGCCGCCAGGTAACGTTCCACGTTGTCCGCCGTGATCCCGGGCATCTGCAGCAGCACCTCCGTGCTGGCGTTCGCGAAGTCCTTCGCGCTGCGGAAGCCGTGCGCATAGAGCAACTCCACGGTCGCCTCGGGCAGCCCGATGGCGGTGAGCGACCGGGAAGCGAACTCGCGCATCTCCTTCACCCGGGACTCGCTGTTGATGTCGAGCTTCCAGCCGGTGAGCTGCGCAGCCAGCCGCACGTTCTGGCCCCTGCGGCCGATGGCGAGCGAGAGCTGGTCGTCGGGGACGATGATCTCCATCGCCTTGTTCTGGTCGTCGAGCAGCACGCGGCTGACCTCCGCGGGCTGCAGCGCATTGCAGACGAACCGCGCCGGATCCTCGTCCCAGGGGACGATGTCGATCTTCTCCCCGCGCAGCTCCTGCACCACGGCTTGCACGCGGCTTCCCTTCATGCCCACGCAGGCGCCGACCGGGTCCACGTCCGCATCGCGCGACGCCACCGCGATCTTGGTGCGGCCGCCGGGCTCCCGCGCCACCGCCTCGATGACCACGACGCCTTCGGCGATCTCCGGCACTTCCATCTCGAACAGCTTGCGCACCAGCTCGGGCGAGGCGCGCGAGAGGATGATCTGCGGTCCCTTGCTCTCGCGCAACACGTCGAGCACGAAGGCCTGTACCCGGTCGCCGGCGCGGTAGCTCTCGCGCGGCGTCTGCTCCCGAACCGGCAGGACCGCCTCGGCGCGTCCCAGGTTGACGATGATGTTGCCGCGCTCGAAGCGCAGGGCGATTCCCGAGACGATCTCCCCCTTGCGGTCCTTGTAGTCGTTGAAGACGTTCTCGCGCTCGGCATCCCGGGTGCGCTGGATGATCACCTGCTTGGCGGTCTGGGCAGCGATCCGGCCGAATCCCTTCCGGTAGGTCTTGAGCCTCAAGATGTCGCCGTAGCGCTCGTCCTGGACCCGCGCCTCCTCCTCGTCCTCGGGCCGGTAGAAGATCTGGAACAAGAGCTCATCGCCGACTTCCGCCTCGATCCCCTTCTTGCCCGCCTCCTCCAGCGAGATCTGGTTCACCGCCTTGACCGGATCCTCCACCTCGACGCGCTCGACGACCGTCAGCGTCTGGAATACCTCGACCACTTGCTTGTCCTCGTTGTAGGTCGCCTCGATGGCGCGGTCCTGGCCGAAGTGCTTCTTCGCGGCCTGGGCGATGGCGTTCTGCAGCGTGTCGACCAGGACGGAACGCTCGATGCCCTTGTCCTTCGCCACCTGGTCGAGGACCATGTTCAGGTTGACGATGGGGGCCTGCGGTGCGGGGGAAGCCATTCTCTTCTCTCTTTTCTATTCTGTTGTAGGCACTACTCGAATACCGGTTCTACGTTCGCCTTGCTCACCAGCGCATGGGGGACGCGGAAGATCTTGCCGTCGACGTCGATCGCGATGATGCCGTTCTCGTAACCCTGTAGGATTCCCAGGAAAGTCCTTCGGTTCTCGGACTCGGGGAGCGGTGCGAACGTCTTCACCCTGACCTTGCTGCCGAGAAATTTCTGGAAGTGCTCCGGGGTCTTCAGCGGCCGGTCGAGACCCGGGCTCGAAACCTCGAGATCGTAGGCGCCGTCGATCGGATCCTCGACGTCGAGCGCGGTGGAGACCGCGCGCGACACCGCCGTGCAGTCGTCCAGCGAGACCCCGCCCGCCTTGTCGATCAAGAGCCTGAGGATCTGCCGGCCACCGCCGCCACCGATCTCGGCGTCGATCAACTCGAGACCTTCCTGCGCGGCGAGCGGGGCGGCGATCTGGCGCACCTTGTCGAGGATCTCTTCCTTGCGGCCCATCTCCACTGCTCCGGCTTCGGGGCCGATGCCCCCGGCGCAACTCCGGGTTCCGAAAATAAAAAAGTGGGCCACTCCGGACCCACTTTCGGCGACGGCTCCGAAAATGTTGGAGCCGGAGGTAACAGACCGGCCCATGATAGTCAAACAGGGGCGGAGGCGATTGTGTTCCTGGCAGCGGCAGTCCAGATGAGGTCCGGCAACGACCGGGCGGCCAACGAAGCGCGCGCCCTGGAGCTCCTTGGGGAAGCAGCCGGCCGAGGGGCCTTGCTGATCGGTTTGCCCGAGATGTGGGAGCACATCGGACCCGCCCGTGAGAAACACGCCTTCGCAGGCCCCGTGGAGGGGGCGCAGCTCGCGCGCATCCGCGAGTTCTGCGCAAAGCGCGCCGTCTGGTGTCTGGCCGGATCGATCGCGGAGCTCGCGGCGGGACCGGAACGCCCGAGCGCCGGAGGCGGCAGGATCTACAACACCACGGCATTGATCTCGCCACGAGGCGAGATCGTGGCGGCATACCGCAAGCTGCACCTGTTCGACGTCGACATCCCCGACGGCGCGCGCTACCGCGAGTCCGAGCAGGTAGCGCCCGGCGACGCGCCCCCGCGAGCCATCGAGACCTCGCTCGGCGTCAGGATCGGCTTGTCCGTCTGCTACGATCTGCGCTTCCCCGAGCTCTACCGGCAGATCGGTGCTGACCTGTTCTGCGTTCCCTCGGCGTTCACCGCGTACACCGGGAAGGCGCACTGGGAAGTGCTGCTGCGGGCGCGCGCCATCGAGAACCAGGCGTACATGCTCGCCCCCGCGCAGGTGGGGCGCATCGGTCCAGCGAACGAGAACCGGTTCGCCTGGGGACACGCCTGCATCGTGGATCCGTGGGGGGAAGTGATCGCGGACGCGGGCGGGGAACAAGAGGGCATCGCCGTCGCGCCCATACATCCTGCGCGGCTGTCGCAGGTGCGCCGCGATCTTCCCGCTTTACAGCACCGCAGGCGCGATGTGCTTTGATTGACGGTCCCCCGATCGGTAGTAAGGTCGACCGAACTCCGAGGGGACAACCGAATGGATCTTCGCAAGCTGTTTGTCGTCGCCGGGGCGTGCCTCTTCGTCGGTGCCGGTGCGATGGCCCAGACCGACGCGGGAACGCCAGCGCAGCCGGGGGCCGCCCCCGGAGCGCCAGCGAAGCCTTCGAAGAAGAAGAAAAAGAACGGCACGAAGAAGTCGTCGAAGAAGAGCCGCAAGAAGAAGTCCTCCACGCCTGCCTCGGGGCAGATGCCTGCGCTCGAGCCTCAAGGCGCCCCCGACGACGGCGAGCCGCCGCAGCTCACGCATCAGCTCGTGGCCGCCGGAATTCGTGGCAAGCCGCTGACCATCGCGGCCCACGCGATCGACGCGAACGGAGTGTTCGGACCGATCCTCTCCGTGCGCAAGCAGGGGCTGGGCGCCGGCGACTATGTCCCCATCAAGATGGTGCCCTCGAAGATCGTGCCGGGCGACTACTCGGTCGACGTCTCCTCGGCCCTGACCAACGTCGACGCGCTCGAGTACTACATCGAGGCCTGGGACATCGCCGGAAACGGCCCCGCGCGCGCCGGGTCGCCGGACCAGCCCATCGTGGTCACGCTCGAGGAAGAGAAGAAGGTGGCGGCGACGCCCGCGCTACCGACGACGGTCACCATCAAGCCCAAGGGCGCGCCTCCCGCCATCACCCACGCGGCGCTGACCCAGGCGCTCAAGGGCAAGCCGGTCGAGATCAACGCGCGGCTGGTCGGTGACACCGGCGTGCAGGGTGCGGCGGTCATGTTCCGGCACGCGGGTGAGAGAGAATACAAGTTGCTTCCCATGGGGAACATCGGCGCTGACGACTACACCGCGACGATCCCCGCGGCGATGACCACCTCGGACCTCGAGTACTACGTCGAGGCGTTCGATCAGTACGGCAACGGGCCGGCACGCTCGGGAGCGCCGAACGTGCCGTACGCGCTCAGGGTGATGGATCCGTCCCCTGCTGCGGTTGCTGTGCCGGCCCCGGTGTCCTCGGGAAGCCGCAAGCGAACGCTGGACGACGACGAGGGGAGCCAGACGATCATCGGCCTCGGCATCGACGGCGGCGCGCCGGGCGGAGGCGGGCTCACCTTGCTGGTTCGGCCGCTCTGGTGGCTGCGGCTCAACGGCGGGCTCGCCTACAACGTCGTCGGGTTCGGCTTTCGCGGCGGCATCACCTTGGCTCCCGCGGACTGGGCGGTCACGCCGACGCTGAACCTCGACGCCGGGCGATACCTTAGCGGCGACATGAACAAGTTCGTCACCGTCTCGGATCCGAGCGAAAGAGCGCTGCTCTCGAAGACGACCTACACCTTTGCGACGGCGCAGCTCGGTCTGGAGTTCGGATCTCAGCGGCGGTTCAGCTTCTATTTGCGCGGCGGGATCACCTACGTCTACAGCAGGCTTTCGGGCGCGGACATCACCGCCATCGCGGCCTCCCACAATGGCGACCCGAACAATACGTTCACGGTTGGCGACGCGAAGATCAGCGCCATCGCCCCCTGCGCCAGCCTGGGCTTCAATATCTTCGTCTACTGAGCGAGGAGACATGCGCAATCTCAAGACTATCGCCCTGCTCTTGCTGCCGCTGCTCGGCTGCTTCGCGCAGCTCGAGGACCAGAGCGTGACGATCAAGCACTCGCTCTGCGGGGCGAGCGGCCCCGACTGCGTGCCCGGAAGCGGCGCGAGCCTCACCATCGTGCAAGTGAGCGGGAGCAATACGTTCACCGTCAATTTCGGCGACCAGCCCCTGTTCAAGCCCTCGACCGCACTGGGCCCCGCCACGTTGAACACGTCGCTGTTGATCAACCAGGCGGCGTTCGACATGACCACGACCGGCAGCGGCGCTGACTTCTCGGGTGTCAATACGGCTCAGGTGTTGGCGGCACCGCGGCAGTCGACCGGCCCAGGCGACGATCCCTGCGCGACCCCCGCGAACTGCCCAGTCCTGGCGGCCTACAACAAGGCGACCGATGGTGCGGCGACGCGGCACCTGGCGCTCAAGGGCAACGGCAGCGACATCGTGAAGTTGATCGATCAGACCACGCACCAGATCATCATCGAGATCACGGCCTCGGGAACGGCGCCTACGCCGGCGCTCTGGAATGCCGACGTCTCGATGGATATGGGGTTGAATTCCCGAGCTAATTTTCCATGACGGCGGGCGGACTGACGTCCGTTTGACAACTCGTCAGGCGGGGGCGTACCGTTCCCTCTGGGCGTCTTTGTAGGCGCGTCGCATCCAGAGGGGTCGCATCATGGACATCACCGAGGTGCGCGTCTTTCCGGTGAACGAGGAAAGGCTGAAGGCCTACGTTACGATCACGCTAGACAACTGCTTCGTGGTGCGCGACCTCAAGGTCATCAACGGCAATACCGGGCTGTTCGTCGCCATGCCCGCAAAGCGCCGGAAGGACGGCACCTTCAAGGACATTGCGCACCCGCTCAACAGCGACACCCGCGAACGGATGGAAAAGGTGATTCTCGCGGAATACGAGCGCGAGCTGGCGCGCGGCACCCTGTCGACGTCCGCCGCGGCCGCGAGCGGATAGCCCCTGGCTCGTTCTGGTAGACCCGCTGACGCGGCTCGTTGTAGAAGGCCGCGCATGCCCGAGACCGAGTCGGACCTCGTCGTCTTCTCCGGGAACTCGAACAAGCCGCTGGTGAAGGAGATCTGCGACTACCTGAAGATCTCCATCGGACGCTGCGATGTGGGCAAGTTCTCGGACGGCGAGATCCAGATCGAGATCGCCGAAAACGTCCGCGGCCGGGACGTCTTCCTGGTCCAGAGCACTTCCACCCCGGTGAACGACCACCTGATGGAGCTGCTGATCATGATCGACGCTGCCCGCCGGGCATCGGCGGCATCGATCACCGCCGTGATGCCCTATTTCGGATATGCGCGGCAGGACCGGAAAGTCGCTCCCCGCACGCCCATCACCGCCCGGCTGGTGGCGGACTTGATCACCTCCGCCGGCGCCGACCGCTTCCTCTCCATGGATCTGCACGCGGGCCAGATCCAGGGTTTCTTCGACATGCCCTCGGATCACCTGTACGCCTCCCCCATTCTTCTCGAGGACATGAAGCGCAAGTACGGCTCCCGCACGGATGACGTCGTCGTCGTCAGTCCGGACGCGGGCGGCGTGGAGCGCGCCCGCGCCTTCGCCAAGCGCCTGGGAGCGACCCTCGCCATCGTGGACAAGCGGCGCCCAAAGGCCAACGTCGCGGAAGTCATGCAGATCGTCGGCGATGTCCGGGGAAAGACTGCCATCCTGCTCGACGACATGATCGACACCGCCGGCACCCTCACGCTGGGAGCCAAAGCCCTGGACGAATCGGGTGCGCGGCGCATCGTCGCCTACGCGGTCCATCCCGTCCTCTCCGGACCGGCCGTGGAGCGCATCCAGTCCTCCGTCATCGAGGAAGTCGTCGTCACCAACACCATTCCGCTGCGCGAGAACGCCCTCGGCTGCCGGAAGATCACGCAGCTCTCGGTCGCCAAGATCTTCGGCGAGGCCATCCGCCGCATCCACAGCGGCGACTCCCTCAGCTCGCTTTTCGTCTGAGCGCCCGGAATCGTTCGGGAACGGCGCGCATCGACTCCGTGGCATGGGTGGGTTCATCCTCGAGCACGGCTATACCGTCCTTTTCGTAGTCAGCCTGATCGGGCAGCTCGGAGCGCCGGTCCCGGCTACGCCCTTGCTGCTCGCGGCGGGCGTGGTCGCCAAAGAGGGACAGATCTCGCTCGCCGCCGCCATCGCGGTCTCCGTGGCCGCATCCGCGCTGGGCCATCTCGTCTGGTACGAGGCTGGACGGCGGCGCGGCGCCGCAGTGCTTCGCCTGATCTGCCGGATCTCCATCGAGCCGGATTCGTGCGTCCGCCGGACCGAGGATCTCTTCGCCCGCCACGGAGGGCGCGCCTTGGTCGCGGCGCCGTTCGTTCCCGGTCTGGGCGCCGTCGCTCCGCCGCTGGCGGGAATGGCGGGGATGCCCCTCGCCCGCTTCTTGCTGCTGGATTCGCTCGGGGCGATCCTCTGGTCGGGCCTGTTCGCCGGCTTGGGGTTCCTGGCCGGCCCGGAGATCATAGCCCTCGTCCCTCTCGCGCTGCGTTTCGGGGCGTGGGTCGCACTTGCGGCGGGCATCGCACTCGGCGTCTGGTTCGGATGGAAGATCGCGCAGCGCAGCGCGGTGACGCGTGCCGTCCAGGTCCCGCGGATCGAGCCGGACGATCTGCGGTCGCGGCTCGATTCCGATGATCCGCCGGTCGTCGTCGATCTGCGCGGCGAGGTCACCCGGGACAACGCGTCCGTTCCTGGAGCACATCCGGTGGCGCCGCGCGACCTGCCACGCTGGGCGGAGGGCGTCCCGCGCGACAAAGAGATCGTCGTCGCCTGCGACTGACCGAACGAGATCTCGAGCGCCCGTGCGGCGCTCACCCTGATCGAGCTCGGGTTCCGGCGCGCGTGGGCACTGCGCGGCGGAGTGCAGCGATGGCGTGACCTCGGATTCCCCCTCGCGCCCCTCCCGGTTGTCCCCCCGCCCGTCCCAGTGGCTCCTGCCCTGCGGGCCGGGTAATCGGCGTGGTCCCGAGTCGTTCCGCGGCGCTGTTGCGCCGCGGTGCGGTGCATGCTAAAAGCCCGCGCTCTTTGAAGTTCGGGCGCTCTTCATCTGAACCCGGCACCGTCAATCCCATGCTAGCGCCCGCCCGGCGCGGCGGCGGAGACCGGAAACGAAGGAGAAGTCCATGGCGAACGACGTCAGTACGCTCACCGCCCAGAAGCGCGATCAGGCGGGCAAGGGTCCCTCGCACCGGCTGCGCGCGAAAAGTCTCATCCCCGCAGTCTGCTACGGCCCGTACGAGAAGCCGCTGCACGTGGCGGTGGATCCGGAGGCGATCAAGAAGGCCATCGCCACCCCGCACAAGTTCAACACCGTGATCAAGCTCCAGGTCGACGGCGGCGAGACCCGCACGGTGCTGTTCAAGGACTTCGAGAAGGATCCGGTGGACGGCCACATGCTCCACGCGGATTTTCTCGAAGTGCGCATGGACAAGGACGTGGTGGTGAACGTACCCGTGGTCCTCACTGGCAAGCCCGAGGGCGTGACCGCGGGCGGCATCCTCCAGCAGGTCGCGCGCACGCTTCCCGTCCAGTGCAAGCCGAGCGACATCCCGGAGAAGATCGAGGTGGACGTCTCGGCGCTGAAGATCGCCGAGTCCTTGCACATCAAGGACGTGAAGATGCCGGCGGGCGTCGAGCTCAAGCTCCGCGGGGATCAGACGATTGCCGTGGTCAACGTTCCGGAGAAGGAGGAGGAGCCGCCCAAGCCGGTCGCCGCCGCTGCTGCCGTTCCGGGCGCGGAGGGTGCTGCTGCTCCCGCGGCCGCAGGCGCCGCGGCTCCGGCACCGGGTGCCCCTGCCGCTCCGGGTGCGCCCGCTGCCCCGGCTGCCGGCGCGGCGAAGGCGCCCGCTGCCGACAAGGGCGCCAAGAAATACCCGGTGCGCCTCCTCGTCGCCCTCGCCACCCCGGGCCGGAAGTACGAGCGCACCCGCCACAACATCGGCTTTCGCGTCGCC
>VBKQ01000058.1 GCA_005879505.1 Deltaproteobacteria bacterium | reverse complement strand
CGCGGGCCGGGTCTCCAAGCAGGAGTTGCAGCAGGCGGAGATGGCGCTCGCGACCGCCGAGGCGGCGCGCTCCACGGCCCGCTCGCAGGTCGGGGCGCTGGCCACGCGGCTCGGGGAGACCCGCATCACCTCGCCGCTGGATGGTGTCGTGTCCGCGCGGCGCCTCGATCCCGGAGCGCTGGTGGGCCCGGGCGGCAACACCACCCCCATCGTCACCGTCGACCGGATCGACGTGCTCCGCCTCTTCGTCAGCGTGAACGAAGGAGACGTGCACCGCCTCAAGCTCGGACAGTCCGCGCACGTCGAGCTGGACGCGCAACCCACTACTCGCTACCAGGGCCGGGTGGTGCGGCTGGCGCCCTCCCTCGACCCTGCAACCCGCACCCTGGACGCCGAGGTGCAGCTCCCGAACGAGAGCGGGGAGCTGCGCGCGGGGATGTACGGGCGAGCGGCGATCGTGACCGGGACGCATCCGGGAGCGCTGACGGTCCCGGTCGGCGCGGTGCAGATGAGCAATGGCCGCAGCTTCGTCTACGCCCTGCGGGGCGACAAGGTGCAGCGGCGCGAGGTGCGCGTCGGCGTCGACGGCGAGAGCTGGCTGGAGATCGTCTCCGGCGTGCAGCCGGAGGACGAGGTGGTGACCGCCGGCCTCGAAGGCTTGTCGGATGGCTCCGCGGTGCGGCCCGCGCGAAACATCGATCCGTTCGGCGGCGCGGCGGCGTCGGAAGTGAAGCAGCCGCGCGTCCCGCAGGAGTAACGGTCATGTGGCTCACGCGGCTCGCCCTGCGCAATCCCGTGCTGATCCTCATGATGTCGCTGATGACCCTCGCCCTCGGCTTCGTCTCACTGCGGAACTTGAGCGTCGATCTCTTTCCCGACATCACGGTCCCGCTGATCCGCGTCGCCATCTTCTACACGGGAGCGGGACCGACCGACATCGAGAAGTCGATCACCATGCCCGTCGAGCGCGCGGTCTCGGCGTCGCCGGGGGTCGATCGGGTGGAGAGCGTCTCCAAGCAGGGCGTCTCCCTGGTCTCGGTCTGGTTCCAGTTCGGGACCAACTTGGACAACGCGCAGTTCGACGTCTCGCAGCGCATCGCGCAGATCATGAACACGCTGCCACCGGGCATCCAGCAGCCGTTCAACATCAAGTTCGACATCACCAACATCCCGGTGGTCCAGGTGGCCGTCGGGTCGGACGAGCTGGACGAGAGGCAACTCTACGATCTGGCCCTCAACGTCATCGAGCCGCAGCTCGAGCGGATCAAGGGTGTCGCCTCGGCCACGCCGGGCGGCGGCAAGGTGCGCGAGATCGAGGTGGAGCTGCAGCGCGAGGCGCTGCGGGCGCGCGGGCTCGCTCCGCTCGACGTCGTGCAGGCGGTGCGCGCCAGCAACCTCCTGATGCCGAGCGGCAACATCCGCGTCGGCGACCGCGACTACAACGTCTTCGCGAACACGCAGTTCCAGCAGGCCAAACCGCTGGGCGACGTGGTGGTGCGCGCGCCCGTGCAGGTGGGCAACCGGATGGCGGGCCCGGTGCGCGTGGGCGACGTGGCGAGAGTATTGGACTCGACTGCGGACCAGAACGAGATCGTCCGCATCAACGGGCAGCGGGGCGTGTATCTGAGGGTGCTCAAGCAGCCGGGTGCGAACTCCATCCAGGTCGTGGACGCGGTGCGGGCGGCGCTCCCGAAGCTGCGCGGCATCCCGGCCACCGTGAAGACGGCCATCTCCTTCGCCCAGTCGAGCTACATCCGGGCCGCCGTCAAGGCCCTCGAGCACGAGGCGGTGCAGGGCGGGATCCTGGCGGTCCTGGTGATCCTGGTCTTCCTCGTCTCGCTGCGCGCCACCGGCATCGTGGCCGTCGCGATTCCGCTCAGCATCGTGGCTACCTTCATGCTGCTCTTCTTCTCCGGGCAGACCCTCAACGTGTTCACGCTCGGCGGGCTGGCGCTCGGGGTGGGCCGGCTGGTCGACGATTCGATCGTCGAGCTGGAGAACATCCATCGCCATCTGGCGATGGGGCAGAACCGCAGGCAGGCGGTGCTGGCGGCGGCCCAGGAAGTGGCCATGCCCATCCTGGTGTCGACCATCACCACCATCGTGGTGTTCTTTCCCGTCGTGTTCCTCTTCGGAATTGCGCGCAACCTGTTTCTGCCGCTCGCGCTCACCATCTCGTTTGCGCTGATCATGAGCTTCTTCGTCTCCCGCACGGTCACGCCGCTGCTCTGCATGATGTGGCTGCCCGGCGGGCACGCCACGCAGCAGTCCGGCGGGTTCTCCGGCTGGGTGATCGGCCGCCTGGAGGCGCTCGACGACGCCTATGCCAGTGCGCTGCGGGCCGTGCTCCGGCATCGAGCGCGCACCATCGCCGTCATCCTGGCGTTCTTCGCGGGCTCCCTCTTTCTCTCCAAGCGCATCGGAAGCGAGTTCTTCCCCGATTCGGACGAGTCGCAGTTCAGCCTGGTCTACAAGGCCCCCATCGGCACGCGGGTGGAGAAGACGGAGCAGATCGCCCAGCGGCTCGAGCAAGCGGTGAACAAGACCCTGGGCAAGGAGCACCTGTACACCACCATGATCACCGACAGCGGCCTGCCCGTGGGCCGGACCGCGATCTTCAGCGCCAACACGGGGCCGCACGCCGGGACGCTCCAGGTCAACCTGGTCCCGCGAGGCGATCGGCCGATCAGCGATGTCGTCGCCAGCGAGCGGCTGCGCAACGAGATCCAGGGCGCGCTTCCGGGGACGCAGCTCTACTTCTTCGTCGGCGGGATCGTGAAGCGGATCCTCAACTTCGGCTCCGCGGCCCCCATCGACGTGGAGATCCTCGGATACGATCTGGAGCAGGGCGCGCAGTACGCGGGCGCCGTCCATGCGGCGATGCGCAATCTCGCGGACAAGGACGGCAAACCCCTGCTCACCGACGTGCAGATCTCGCGGGAGGAGAACTACCCGCAGCTCGACGTGCAGGTCGACCGGGAGAAGGCAGGGCGCCTGGGGCTGACGGAGTCCGACGTCGCGCAGACGGTGCTCACCAGCCTGACCGGCTCGTCGCAGATCCAACCGACGCAGTTCACCGATCCGGTGTCGGGCAACGAGTATTTCATCAACGTCCGGATGGAGGACCGGTTCCGCTCGCACATCGACGACGTGACCGATATCTCCGTCCGCTCGCCCTCGGGCGCGCTGGTGCCGCTCGCTTCCATCGCCAAGGTGACCCGCTCCAGCGGGCCGGTCCTGATCACCCGCAAGTACCTGCAGCGCATCGTCGACGTGACCGCGAACGTCGCCCCGGGAAAGGATCTGGGCGCCGCGGCGGCGGCGGTGGAGCGGACGCTGCGTGACGTGCGCGCGCCGGAGGGGTTCACGGCGACGCTCTCCGGCCAGGCCCAGGCGCAGAAGGACGCGTTCAGCGGCTTGTCGCTCGCGGCCCTGATGGCCATCGCGCTCGTCTACATGGTACTGGCCTCGCAGTTCCGCTCGCTGCTCGACCCGCTGGTGATCATGTTCAGCGTTCCGCTCGGCGTCTCCGGGGTCTTCCTCATGCTCTGGGTCACCGGCACGACGCTCTCGGTCAACAGCTTCATGGGGATCATCATGATGGTCGGGATCGTCGTTTCCAACGGCGTGCTGCTGGTGGACTTCGCCAACGTGCTGCGGGAGCGCGATGGCCTGGACATCGTCTCCGCGGTCGTCCGCGCCGGACGCACGCGGCTGCGGCCCATCCTCATGACCACCATCGCCACCATCGTCGGCCTGGTGCCCATGGCGCTGGGCATCGGCGAGGGCAGCGAGACGAATCTCCCGCTGGCGCGCGCCGTGATCGGGGGCCTGACCGTTTCCACGTTCTTCACGCTGTTCCTGGTGCCGGCGCTGTATTCGATCGCCGACCGCTGGCGGCGGCCGCAGCCGAAGGAAGATGACCAGCCCGAGGCTGCGCATGCGCCTGCTTGAGGCCATCGCGTTCCTCGTGATCGCCGCGCCGGCGTTCGCGCAGGAGAGGATCACCTTGGACGAGGCCGTTCGGCGCGCCACGGCGCGCAATCCCACCGCTCTCATCGCCGAGCAGGAGATCCGCCGCGCCGAGGGAATCCTCAAGGAAGTGCGCGCGCCCGCGCTGCCCTTCCTGACCGCGAACGGAATCGCGACGCGCAACGACGCCGAGCGCGATCTCGCGGGACGTCCGATCGCTCCGCTCAGCTCGCGAAGCGCCAACCTCAACCTCACCGTGCCGCTTTTCGTCCCGCAGCGCTGGTTGGCATGGTCGCACGCGGGCGACCAGGTGGACATCGCGCGCATCTCTCTGGAAGACGCGCGCCGGTTCGTCGCCGTGGCAACGGCACGCACGTACATCTCGGTGATCGCGCAGCATCGCCTGGTGCAGGTCACGACGCAGGCTCGCGACAGCGCCCGTGCGCATCTCGATGACGCGCACGCCCGCTTCGAAGTGGGCAGCGGGAACCGGCTTGACGAGGTCCGCGCCAGGCAAGAGCTCGCCACGGACGAGGCGCAGCTCGCCCAGGCGGAGGCGAATCTCGTCCGTGCTCGCGAAGCGCTCTCGAGGCAGCGCGCCGAGGCGGCGCGCCGGGTGCTGCGCGACTCCTGGGCGGACTACCTGCCGCTCCTCACGGCCGTCGTGCAGCCGTTCTACAACTCCAATACGCCGACCATCAGCAGCGTTCCGGAGACCGGCTGGCAGGCGCAGCTGGTATTGACTCTTCCGCTCTTCGACGGCGGCGCCCGCTACGGCCTTCACCGCGAGCGCAGCGCCGTCTACGAGGAGTCGAAGGTGCAGCTCGAAGGGCTGCTGCGGGAGGCGCGCTCCGAGGTGCGGGGCGCCTTCGAAGCCGTCCGGCGAGCGGACGAGAGCGTCCAGTCTGCAAGGCAGGCGGCTCGTCTCGCGCACGAGGCGCTCGACATGACGATGCTGGCGTATCGCGAGGGCGCGACCAACGACCTGGAAGTCGTCGACGCGGAGCGGCGCGCGCGCGACGCCGACGTAGCAGCGCTTTCCGCGGAGGACACGGCCCGGCAGGCGCGGATCGATCTGTTGTCGGCGAGCGGACGGTTTCCGTAACCTACGGCGCCACGTCCCGCACCCAGATCACGAACGCCGTCTGCTCTCCCGCGTTCCCGACCGGCTTGCCGCACGCGACCAGCTCGCCGTCCGTGGCCGCGGCGGCGGCAAAGCCTCCGGGGACGCGAGCGATGCCCACGCCGCGCACCGCGGCCCGCTCTCCGCTCCAGCTCCGCGAACCGAGCGGAGTCCCGTCCCCCGGCGAGAATGCGTGGGCCCGCAGCGCGCGCCCGGTGTTCTCGAGCACCCAGAGCCGCGAGGCGTCGTCGAACGCGGCGGCTCGCGCGGAGAGGCATTCGTCCTCTTCGACCCTCGCCCACTCGCGATTGCGGAGCACGACCACATGGCCTCCGCATCGGGCACCGATGCGCTCGCGGTGCACGTTCGCCGCCGCATGGA
>VBKQ01000057.1 GCA_005879505.1 Deltaproteobacteria bacterium | reverse complement strand
CACTACCTGGACGCCCTGCTGGCGAAGAACGCGGACGACCTGGTCACCGCGGCCGAGGAGCTGCGCGAGGCGCTCCTCTACGATCCGGAGTCTGCCTACCTCCATGCGGTGCTCGCGGACGTGCTGATCAAGCAGGCCCGCCTCGCCGATGCAGATGCCGAGCTCGCCTCCGCGCTGTCGCTCGACCCGCACCACGGTCCTGCTCATCTCCTCGCCGGCCGGATCGCCGTCTCGCGCAACCAGCCGATGCAGGCCCGCGATCATTTCCAGGCAGCCATCGAGTCGCAGCCCGACGATCCCGACGCGTACCGGGAGCTGGCGCGGCTGCTGCTTTCGACGGGAGACGCTCCGGGTGCCCAGGTGATTGCGGACAAGCTGGGCGAGCGGGTGCAGCGCGCGCAGGACCTCGCCGACGACGACGGCGACGCTCTCGTTGCCGCGGACCGGCTGCGGGAGCAGGCGGCCGGGGTCTTCGTGGAGATGGGCCGCTGGTGGGCGCAGCACGGCGACGAGCACGCCGCCGAGCGTGCGTTCGCCCAGGCACGAAGCGCATCCCCGGCCGATCCTGAAGCGCTGATCGCGGAGGCGACGTTCTTGGAAGCGAGGCGCAAGTACGCGGACGCGCGCGAGCGATATCTGCGCCTGCTGGCGCAGCGCCCGGAATCGCCGGAAGTGCTCGCCGCGCTGGCGCGGGTTGCGCTCGCTGAGGGCGACGTCGAAGCCGTCACCGCGCATGCCCGCAAGCTGCTCGCCCTCGCCGCGAACCTGGAGCCTTCGGACGGCGTCAGCGGCGAGCGCGAGGAGGACCGGCGCGATGTCTGCCTGGCCCTGCTGCGCGTCGCGGTCCCCCTGCTTGGCGCCCACCGCAGCGCCGACGCGCAGCGCGCGCTCGAAGGGGCGCTGCGCCTGTACCCGGATCATCCCGAGCTGTCCTTCTACCGGGCGCTGGCGCTGGTCCAGCGCGGGCGTCCCCGCGAGGGTGCGCTCGCATTCGAGGCGGTGGAGCGGTCGCTGAGAGCGCGCGGAGAGGAACCGCCCTCGCCGGCGTTCCTCGGCATCGAGCCTGACGCGCTGGTGCTCGACGCGCAGGTACAGGGCGCGCTGGCCAGGGGGAGGGCGGGAGAGGCGCCCGAATCGATGCGGCGGTTGCGCGTTTTCTTTGCGGAGCATCCGGCGGAGGAAGGCGTGGCGCTGGCGCTGCTCGAGGCCTTCGATCGCGCGGGAAAGGCGGCCGAGGCGGAGCAGATCCTGGCCGCCTCCGTGCGCGCGCATCCGGAGACTGGCGCCGTCCTGTATGCGCTCGGGAACGCGCAGGATCGCGCGGGGATGCGGCAGAAAGCGCTCTCCACCATGCGCAAGGTGCTGGTGGTGCAGCCGCAGCACGCCGGCGCTTTGAATTACATTGGATATACTTTAACGGAGCGGGGAAAGCCCGCCGATCTGCGCGAAGCGGAGGACTTGCTGGCGCGGGCCGTCGAGCTGCGCCCCGACGATGGGGCGATCGCCGATTCCTACGGGTTCTGTCTGCTCAAGCTCGGCCGGGCCTCGGAAGCGCTGGCGGAGCTGCGCCGCGCCGACCGGCTCACGCCGCGCGATCCGGTCATTCTCAGCCACCTCGGGGATGCGCTGCTCGCTGCCGGAAAGAAGGAGGAGGCGCTCTCCGCCTTTCGTCGCGCCCTGGCCCTCCTCCTGCCCGGATCGAGGCGGCGGCCGTCGGCCGCGGAGGCGCAGGCGATGATCGATCCGCCCGATCGCTCCGACCGGGACGGGCCCCGGGTGCGCGCGGAAATCGTGAAGAAACTGAAGGTGCTCGCGCCTTGACTGCGCGTCCGCGCCGTGGTCTTTCCCGGCGCGCGTAAAGGAGGCGTCGAGCGTGGCGGATCAGAGGACGGACGAGGGTTTCTTCAGTGCTCGCGACGGTGTCCGCCTCTTCTGGCACACCGAGCGCGCCTCCGATCCGGCCGGTCACGTCGCGCTCGTCCACGGATACGCCGAGCACCTCGGCCGGCACAGCGAGGTCATGCGCGCCCTGGTGGACGGGCGATATACCGTCCACCTCCTCGATTGCCGCGGTCATGGCCAGAGCGGCGGAAAGCGCGCCCACGTCGATCGCTTCGACGAGTACCTCTCGGATCTCGACGTCTTTCTCGCCCGGGTCAAGGAGCAGTCCGGCGCGATACCTTTGTTTCTCCTCGGGCACAGCCACGGGGCCCTGATCGCGGCGCGCTACCTGCTCGATCGGCCGGACGCCGTCCGCGGCGTCGTGCTGGCGTCGCCGTATTTCCGCCTCAAGCTGGACGTCTCACCGCTCAAGATCCTCGCCGGCAAGCTGCTCAGCCGCATGCTGCCGGGTCTGCCGATGCGCAACGAGCTGAAGGCCGAGCAGCTCACGCGGGACGTGCGGATCCAGAACGCCACCCGCGCGGATCCGCTCTACCAGCAGATCGCCACGCCACGCTGGTTCACGGAGAGCTCGGCGGCGCAAGAGACGGTCTTGCGACGCGCCACCGAATTCATCACCCCCTTCCTCTTGCTCTTCGGCGCGGCCGATGCGGTCGCCGACCCAGCGGGAGGACGGGAATTCTTCGAGCACGCCACTTCCAAGGACAAGCAGTACAAGCAGTACGACGGGCTGTTGCACGAGCTCTTCCACGAGCCCGAGCGCGACCTGGTGTTCAGGGACGTGGTGGGATGGCTCGACGAGCGGGCGCGGGGCGCCTCGACGCGGGTGGCGGGCACGAGATGAGCGAGCGGAACCGCCTGCTCGAGCTGCTCACCGAGCTCGCCTACGAGAAGCGGAAGGTCGTCCTCTCCTCCGGGAAGGAGAGCGACTTCTACATCGATACCAAGCAGGCTTCGCTGACCGCGGAGGGCCACTACCTGGTGGGCCGGCTGGTGCTCGCGGAGATCCGCGGCCACTTCGCCGGCGCGCAGGCGGTGGGTGGGATGACCCTGGGCGCTGATCCGATCGCCAGCGCGGTCTCGCTGACGAGCTGGCTGCAGGCCAGCCCGCTGCCCGCGTTCTACGTACGCAAGGAGCCGAAGGGACACGGCACCAACCAGTGGATCGAGGGCAAGAAAGGGTTGCCTTCGCCTGCCCAGGTGGTGGTCGTCGAGGACGTGGTGACCACCGGCGCCTCGACGCTGAAGGCGATCGAGCGCTGCCGCAGCGAGGGGCTGCACGTGCTCGGCGTGGTGGCCCTGGTCGATCGCGAGGAGGGCGGACACGAGGCGGTGGAGAAGGCTGGCGTCGAGCTGCGGTCGCTCTTCCGGCGGAGCGACTTTCCGTGAGGCGTTTGCTGGCGTTCGCAATCCTTGCGCTCGCGACCTCCTGCCGATCCCTGCCGTTTCCCGACCCGGAGTTGCACGGCGAGTACGGCAAGGCGCTGAAGAAGTGGACCCGGCAGGTGGCGCTCTACAGCGGGCTGGAGACACGCGCGTTCGTGCGCATGGTCTATCTGTCACCGGATTTCGTCGACTCGCAGGCGAAGGAGATCTCGCGCATGCGGGCCGAGCAACCCGACAAGGCGGCGGAGACGGCGGCCAAGCTTCACGAGGATTACCGGCAGCCCAGCTTTTTCGCCGTGGTCTACATCCCGGACCGCACCGCGAACGACTGGAACGAACCCGGCTCCGTCTGGCGCCTGGCGCTGAACATGGGGCTCGGCGAGCGTGGACCGGACAAGATCCAGCGCTTCGAGGTGCCGTTCAACGCCGAGCTGCGCGCGCTCTACCCCTACCTGGACGAGTACTCCGTCGGATACCTGATCAAGTTCCGCGATCCAACTGTTCCCGTCCAGGCCAACGCATCTTCCGCTGGGCCGTTCAACCCCACGGAAGCGCAGCTCGTCGTCGCCAGCGCGCTCGGGAAGATGGTGTTCCGTTGGAGGCTGGACGGGGGCCCGGAGGCGCCGCCCACGGCGGAGCCGGGTTCGGAGCAGAAGCCGGTCACTACGCCCAAGCCGTAGGCGATACCCGGTTCATTTCACTTCCAGCTGGCGGACGAAGAGGGTTCCGGCGCGGACCCAATCGGCCTCGACGTCGTGGACGCGCACCTCGTCCGCGGAGACCACGCCGCCGTGGACGTCCCGGTCGCCGGGCGGCGGAAGCTCCGAGTCCGCGATCATCACCAGCCGCGCGCAGTTCACGTCCTTCGCTTTGATCCGGTGCGCGAAGACGACGTCGCCGCTCAGTCCGTCGACGCGAAGATCGTGGGCACTGAAGACCTGCCGCGCGGCGCCTCCGTCCTCGGCTGCACCGGCGATGCCGCCGTCCAGCTGCGGGGTGGTGCCATCGCCCTGCGCGGTTCCTCCATCCGGCGCACTTCCGGCGGACGCGGATGCGCCTTCGGCTCCCGTCTGGTCCCCCGTGACGAACGGTCCGCAGGCGGCAGCAGCCGTGAGCAAACAAGTCGAAATCCAACGTACCGACGTTCGCACCTTCCGCGCTCCCGAGTTGCGGCGAATCTTCGGCGCGTGTCGGCGGCCGGCAACGACCCGCGGTCCCACGCGGCTCGGTCGTCGAAGACTGAACGGCGGGGCCTATGCGACACGGCGCCATCCCTTGCCTTTCGGGCCGTCGATGAAAATCCCTATGTCAGGGCTGCCCCAGCCGTGGGTGGTCCCCGTTCGGCTGTGGGCCCGGGGCAGCTGCGCGACACCAGGGTCCGGGCCGCCCGCGCGGGCGTGTAGTTGAGGAGGGGAAGATGTTCCAGGAGATCATGCCGGCAATCGGCAAGTTCAGCTGGCGGTCGCGCAAGTCGCACAAGTCGTGCAAGTCGCACAAGTCCCACAAGTCGCGCAAACACAAGCGCTGCGGCTGCAACTAGTCAGGCAAGGGCGGACGGAGGCGGACCGTCCGTCCTCGTGCCGGCGGCGGAGGCGATCGTGTCCGATGCAGGCTGCGCCCTCGTTACGCCCGCAGTCGAGGCCGCCGCGGTCTGGCTCTTCAAGACCCTCGTCGACGGCGTGCTCGTCCCGCGCGATCTTCACGCGCTCGCTCCACTCGCGCTCGCGTACCTCGGCCTCACCGTCGCGGGCGGAGCCGTAGGATTCATCAGCGGGTATCTCTCCACCGCCATTTCCGAGCGGTTCCTGCTGCTGCTTCGCACCGAGCTGTTCGCTCATGCGCATCGCCTTCCTCTCGATTTTCTCGACCGCCGCCGCTTGGGCGACCTGCTGTCGCGCCTGACCGGCGACATCGGCGCGATCGAGTCCTTCCTTCTTTCAGGGGCGATCGACGCAGCCGTCGACGTGGTGCGGGTGCTCTTCTTCGCGGGCGCACTGGTGCTGCTCGACTGGCGCTTGGCACTGCTCTCGTTCGTGGTCGCGCCGGCATTCTGGCTTGCCTCCCGCGCGCTCTCGCGCCGCCTGCGCCAGCTGTCGCGCGAGAAGCGCCGGCGCAGCGGCAGCCTGAGCGCGGTCGCCGAGGAGAGCCTCTCCAACGCCGCGCTGGTCCGCGCATACGGGGCCGAGGACGCGGAGCTGCGGCGTTTCCGGCGTGAAGGGGAAGCGGGCGTCTCGGCGTCGATCGGTTCCGCGCGGCTGCGGGCGCTGTTCTCTCCGCTGGTGGATCTGCTGGAGATGGGCGGAACGCTGGTCGTGCTCGCCGCCGGAACCTGGGAGCTGAAACAGGACCGCCTCACGCTCGGCGCGCTGCTCATCTTCGTCACCTATCTGGGAAAGCTCTACCGGCCCGTGCGCGAGCTCGGCTCGTTCTACAGCAGCGCGTTCAGCGCGGCGGCCAGCGCGGAGCGCGTGCTCGAGTTGCTCGATCAGCCGCAGGAATCGGCGCGCCGGCAGTACGCGCCGTTCCGCCTGTCGCGCGGAGTCGTCGAATTCGAGCGCGTCACTTTCCGCTATCCCGGAGCGAACGTCCCGGCGCTGCGAGAAGTGTCGTTCCGCCTGGAACCAGGCGAGTCGCTGGCGCTGGTCGGCCCGAGCGGGTCGGGCAAGTCGACGATCTTCAAGCTGCTGCTCCGCTTCCATGAGCCCGCCTCCGGCCGCATCCTGCTCGACGGACGCGACCTGCGCGAGATCGACCCGCGCGAGCTGCGCGCCGCGCTCGCGGTGGTGCTGCAGGAAACCTTCATCGTGCACGGCAGCGTCCGCGAGAACATCGCCTATGGCTGCGAGGCGGCCAACGACGCGGCGGTGCATCTCGCGGCGCGTCAGGCGGACGTCGAAGAGTTCGCGCAGACGCTGCCCGGCGGCTACGAGTGCCTGGTCGGCCAGAAGGGCAGGCTGCTCTCGGGAGGCCAGCGGCAGCGCATCGCCATCGCCCGGGCGATGATCCGGCGCGCGCCCTTGCTCCTGCTCGACGAGCCGACGGCGTCGCTCGATGCAGAAGCCGCTCGCCGGGTGATGACGCCGCTGCTCCGGCTCGTCGAAGGACGCACGACGCTGCTGGTCACGCACGATCTGCGGCTTGCGCGGCTCGCCGGGCGAATCCTCGTTCTCGAGGACGGTCGGATCGTCGATGCTGGAACGCACGACGAGCTGATCGCGCGCGGCGGACGGTACGTCCGCGCCTGCGATCCAGAGGTCAGCGGCGAAGCGCTGGAGGGATGCGCCTGAGATGGCCGCGCTCCCGCGAGGAAGGCCGCTCTGCCGGGGCTACCGGGCCCTGCGCCTGCTGCGTCGCGGCCATGCGCTCGACGTGTACGATGCCTGGAGCGAAGAGCGGGGGTGCCGCTGCATCGCGAAAGCGGTGCGCAGCGATCTGCTCCGGGACCGCGAGACCCGTCTGTCGCTCTTCCTCGAAGCGCGGCTGCTGTTGCGCCTTTCGCATCCGCATCTCGTTCGCGCCTACGAGCTGGTGCGCGGCCCGCGACCGACCCTGGTCCTGGAGACGCTCACGGGCGCGACGTTGTCCCGGCTCATCTCGGATCACCCGCGCGGCTTGCCCGCGCGGGACGTGATGTTCCTCGGTCTCCACCTGGCGTCCGCGCTCGGGTACCTGCACGCGACCGGCTATCTGCACCTCGACGTGAAGCCGTCCAACGTCGTTTCGCAGGCCGGCACGGCAAAGTTGATCGATCTCAGTCTC
>VBKQ01000056.1 GCA_005879505.1 Deltaproteobacteria bacterium | reverse complement strand
GGCGAGCGATGGCATCGAGAGCGCCGCGGATCGCCTCGTGCCGCTTGAGGCGGGACAGGAGCGGCGGCGTGTCCTCGCTTTCTCGCCGCCGCAGGTCGGGAAAGACGCGCCGCGCTTGCTTGGAGGCGAACTTGTTCCAGGTCCACGTCTCCACGTCGTCGAGGCCGAGCCGGTGCAGCAACGACTCCGTCAGCCGGCGCAGGCCTTCGTTGGGAACGATGCAGGCGGCGCGAAAACGCTCGCTTCCGGCGCGGCGCAGCGCGCGCAGCCGGTGTACCGCGACGGTGGTCTTTCCGCAGCCCGCCTCGCCCAGGATCAGCACCGTCTCGCGGGGAGGCAGCTCCACCACGGCGCGCTGGGCCGCGTCCAGCTCGACGTCGACCGGTGAGGCCGGCCGCGCGCGCTGACCGTGGGGTCGCGGCAACAGCCGTGGAAGCTGCGCAGGCGCTTGCGGGCGCCACTCGCCGCGGATCTTCGCCAGGGTCCCGCCGGGCCACGACAGCTCGATGAGCTCGCCCTGCTCGAATCGGACGAGGTTGCGTTGCAGGACCACGCCCTCGAGCTTGCGGTCACCGAGGTCCACTTCGTACTCCTCGCCTTCCCCCCAGGCGAAGAACACCTCGGCGAGCGGGGCCGTGCGCCAGTCGAGGATGGTGATGCCAGCCCCGCGCCGGAAGACGCCTCCGAGCAGCATGTCGCTCTCCCGCCCGTCGGCGTAGCGAAGCTTCACGTGCGCCGAATACGGCGCGCGGCTGTGCGGCAGGAGCGTGCGGGCGCGAGCGAGGAGATCGAGTTGCTCTTCGAGCCGCGTCACTGCCCGGGAGTCTACTTCACGCCGCGGTAGACGTAGGCGGTCCCGAACGTGAGCGGGTGAGCCTCGGTAGCGCGGAACGCGCCTGCCTCGCGCATCAGAGCGAGAAACTTCTCGCCCGACGGAAACGCCGCCGCCGTGCGCGGCAGGTACTCGTAGGCCGCGCGATTCCCGGTGAGCAGGCCCCCAACCACCGGCATCACGCCGCGGCTGTAAGCCCGGAAGAGCGCTCCGAAGGGGCCGCGGGGCTGCCCGAACTCGAGGACGATCACGCATCCCCCGGGCTTCACCATTCGCGCCATCTCCCGCAGGCAGCGCAGCGGATCGTCGACGTTGCGGATCCCGAACGCGATCGATGCGATGTCGAACTGCCCGTCAGGATAGGGCAGCGCAAGGGCATCGGCGAGGGCGAACTTCACCTCCAGGCCTTCCCTGGCAGCCTTGGCCGGCGCCGTCTGCAGCATCTCGGCGCAGAAGTCGGTGCCGATCACTTCGCCCGTGGTCCCGACGGCACGCTTGAACTCGAGCGCGAGGTCGCCCGTACCGGTGGCGCAGTCGAGCACCCGCTGCCCGGCTCGCGCGCCGGAGAGCTGGACTGCCGCGCGGCGCCATCCCTTGTGGATGCCGAGCGAGAGCAGCTCGTTCGCGGTGTCGTAGCGCCGCGCGATCGAGGCGAACATCTCGCGGACTTCCGCGCTCATCCGGACCTGCGTCGCGGGGGCGACGATGGAGTGCGAATCTGTTGCATCAGAGGTTTCAGAATGTTTTGAAACAAGTGTGGTATAGCGGGCCCCGAAGCGAGGGGCAAGCCGGGAGAGAACATGGCATGGGTCCAGACAGCCAGGCCGCGCACGGCGACCGCGTTCGCCGAAGTGGCCCGCGCACCGTCCTTGCCGGCGGACGGCTCCTGGGCCCATCCGGAAGCCGGCTTGCGCGTCTCGGTCTACGGGGCCGTCGACGTCCGCGAGGGCGCTTCGCTCCTCGCCGTCCTGGAAAACCTGGATATTCCGCTCGGGCTGCCCGCGCGAGTTCCGGGTCCGTGGTTTGGCGCCGCGGCGTTCTCTGGCGCTCTCGGCCCCGACTGGGAAGGCTTTTCGCCGTTGCGGTTCACGCTCCCTGGGCTGCTCGCCTGGAGCGAGGGCGGGCGCCATCATCTGGCGGCGTTCGGCGAAGGCGCGCGTCAACGGCTGGACGCTGCGCGCTCGAAGATCGACGGACTTCACGCCGGAACGCTCGCCGCGGCCGCGAGGGTCCGGGTGCGGCATCGGCGCGGCGAGCGCGGGCGGTGGAACGCGCTCGTCTCCAGGGCGCTCGAGGCGATCGGATCAGGCGCGCTGGACAAGGTGGTGCTCGCGCGAGCGATCGACGTGGAAGCGGACGCACCGCTCGATGCCGAAGCGCTCTTGCGTGCCCTGGAGGCCCGTTATCCGACTTGTCGCGCATTCCTCGTTCGAGGCAGCGGTGGCGCCTTCCTCGGCGCCACGCCGGAGATCCTCTGCCGGGTCGAGGGAGACCGCGTCGAAGCCGACGCTCTCGCCGGCTCCGCTCCGCCGGAGCAAGCGCAGCTCTTGCCCGGCAGCGGCAAGGATCTGCGCGAGCACCGCTGGGTGGTCGATCACATCGCCGACGCGCTCGCGGGGATCGCCGATCACGTCCACCACCCGGCCGAGCCGCGCATCCGCGCGCTGGCGAACGTGGTCCATCTGCACACGCCCGTCGCGGGCCGGCTCGCACGGGGGCGCGGCATCGCGGACGTTGCCGCCGCCCTCCACCCCACCCCCGCGGTCGGTGGCGTGCCGACCGGCGCCGCCCTGCGTTTTCTCGCCGAGCACGAAGCGCTCGACCGCGGCCTCTACGCGGGCGTCGTCGGCTGGGTCGGCGATGGGTGCGCCGAGCTTGCGATGGCGCTACGCTCGGCGCTGATCCGCGGCCGGCGGGCGCGGATCTTCGTCGGCGCCGGCATCGTAGACGGATCGTCCCCGGACGCGGAGTGGGAAGAGACCGAGCTGAAGGCGCGGGCGCTGCTCGAAGCTCTCGGAGCGCCCCCGTGAACTTCAACCTGCTCTGGTCGGCGGCAGTGGCGGACGAGCTGGCGCGCGGCGGCGTCCGCGACGCGGTGATCTGCCCGGGATCGCGCAGCGCTCCGCTCGCGCTCGCGCTCGCCGCGCGGCTGCGGCCGCACACCGTCATCGACGAGCGCAGCGCCGGTTTCTTCGCTCTGGGCGCGGCGAAAGCTTCCGCACGCCCTGTCGCCGTCCTCTGCACCTCGGGCAGCGCGGGAGCGCACTTCTATCCCGCCTTCCTGGAGGCGGAGGCGACGGACGTGCCGGTGATCGCGATCACCGCCGACCGCCCTCCGGAGCTGCACGGCTGGGGAGCGCCGCAGCAGCTCGATCAGCAGCGCCTGTTCGGCGCGCACGCCTGGTTCGCCGAGCTGGGGCTGCCGGATCCGCTGACGCTTGCGCACCTGCGCGCGACGGTGGCTCGCGCACTGGAGCAGGACGGACCCGTCCACCTGAACGCGCCGTTCCGCGAGCCGCTCACTCCGGCCCCGGAGCCGTTGCCGGTAGTGCGCGACGAGCCTGCGGTCCGCCACTTGAAAACACGGCGTGTCGCGGAGGTGCGCGAGGTCGCCGCCGCTCTTTCGCAGCGTCCACGTGGCGTGATCGTCTGCGGCCCGCGCGATGCGCGCGACGATCTGCCCTCCGCAGTGCGCGAGCTGTCGCAGGCGCTCGGATACGCGGTCCTCGCGGATGCCGCTTCCGGCGTGGACGACGCCGCCGCGCACGCCGACCTGATCCTCCGGCACGAGACGTGGGCGCGCGCGCTGGCGCCCGATGCGGTCATCCGCGTCGGGGGCGCGATCAGCTCGAAGCTCGTGCAGTCCTGGCTCGAGCAGGCCGGGTACACCGCCATCGTGCACGAGCGCGGCGAGCCGGTCGATCCGCAGCACCGCGCCGCAGCGGTGGTCCCCGGCGAGGCGCCGTCCGTGTGCCGCGCGCTGGCGGCGCATGCGCGGGCTCGTGGACCTCTCGCCGCGCTCTTCGAGTTGGCCGAGCGCCGCGCTCGTGGGGCGCTGGAAGCGGCGTTCGCCGATGCTCCCTGGGGCGAGCCCCTGATCGCGCGCGAAGCTGCCTCGGCGGCTGACCTGCTCTACGTTTCGAGCAGCATGCCGGTCCGCGACGTCGACGCGTTTGCTCCGCGCCGCGGGCGCGTGCTGGTGAATCGCGGGCTCAACGGCGTCGACGGCATCCTCTCCAGCGCGGCCGGAGCCGCGGCCGTGACCGGCGCGCGCGCGGTGGCCCTGGTCGGCGATCTGGCGCTGCTGCACGATCTGAGCGGCCTCGTCGCCGCCGCACGGTTGCGCCTTCCGCTCACGGCTCTCTGCGTGAACAACGATGGTGGCGGCATCTTCCACTTCCTTCCCATCGCGCAGCACCCGGAGCGGTTCGAGGAGCTGTTCGCCACCCCGCACGGGCTCGATCTGGAAGGCGCCGCCCGGCTCTGCGGGGCGGAGTTCGTCCGCGTCTCCGATGGAAAGACGTTGCGAAGCGCGCTCCAGCGTCCCGCCAGCGGGCTGCGGATCGTGGAGGCGCGGACGGATCGCGCCGCGAACGTCTCGCATCATCGAGCGCTGCAGTCCGCGGTGATCGCCGCGCTCGGAGATCCGCCGTGAAGACGCTGGTGCTGCACGGCTTCGCGGGCAGCCCGGGGGCCTTCGCGCGGTTTTTCTCCGATGCCGGCGCGCCTTGTCTGCCGGGGCACGGCAGCGCGCCGGACGCGAGCTCGTGGGAAGACGCGGTCGCGCGGCTCGAGCCGGACGAGCCGGTGGCGGTCTTCGGATATTCGATGGGCGCCCGGCTCGCTCTTGCCCTCGCCCTTCGCCGGCCAGAAGCGGTGACGGAGCTGATCCTGGAAAGCGGGACCGCGGGAATCGAGGACGCGGTGCAGCGGGCGCGGCGCAGGGCGGACGACGACGCTCTGGCCGGCTTCATCGAGCGCGAAGGCATGGAGAATTTCGTCGATCGGTGGGAGCAGCACCCTGCCCTCGCATCGCTGCGTCCATTTGCCGTGCAGCTGCGCCCGGAGC
>VBKQ01000543.1 GCA_005879505.1 Deltaproteobacteria bacterium | reverse complement strand
CTCACGGCCGTGGCCGGGGATCATGCGCGGGGTGTTCGGCGATCCCGATCGCTTCCGCAAGACGTACTTCACCACCTTCCCTGGTTTCTACTTCACCGGCGACGGCTGCCGCCGCGACGAGGACGGCTATTACTGGATCACCGGCCGCGTCGACGACGTGATCAACGTCAGCGGCCACCGCCTGGGCACGGCGGAGGTCGAGAGCGCGCTGGTCTCGCATCACGACGTGGCGGAAGCGGCGGTGGTGGGTTTTCCGCACGAGATCAAGGGCCAGGGCATCTACGCGTACGTGACCCTCAAGCAAGGCGTCGATCCCAGCGAGAAGCTGCGCACCGACTTGATCCAGCACGTCCGCAAGGTCATCGGACCGCTGGCCTGCCCGGACGTGATCCACTGGGCGCCCGGCCTGCCGAAGACCCGCTCGGGCAAGATCATGCGGCGGATCCTGCGCAAGATCGCAGCCGACGAATTCGACGCCCTGGGCGACATTTCGACGCTGGCGGATCCGTCGGTGGTCGACAACCTGGTCAAGGAAAAGAAAGCCCGCGACCAGAAGTAGGATTCCTACTGTTCATTGAGGCGGTGGGCGAGATCGTCCGCCGCCTTCTGCTGCTCGCGCTCCAGCTCCTTCGCGCGCTGCCGGACGTTGTCCAGCTGCCGCTTCGGCGCGCTCTGAGCAGCGGTGTCGCGTCCCGCCGTCCCGGTGAGGGCCGTGCGCACGGCAAATGCGACCGCTGCCAGGCCCAGCAGCAGGACGAGGATTTTCCCGAAACTCATGTCCGCAGATTCGCATCGCGGCGGCAAGGCAGCAAGAAAAGTGGTGCGCTCCGAGGCGCGTGCGATCAGTGCCAGATCAGGTTGCGGCGAATACCGAACGTGGACCAGATCCAGCAAGGTGTCTGACGATAAACCGCGGCGGGCGCTGGTCCTCTCCGGCGGAGGCAGCAAGGGCGCCTTCGAGGTCGGCGTGCTGCAGCGCTTGATGGGTGACGAGCGGGCCGACTACGACCTCCTCTGCGGCACGGAAAGATCGCGGCGTTCTTCAAGACGTCGGTATACGACTCCCGGCCGCTGCACCAGTGGATCCGGTCCGGCCTCGATGCAGCGGCAGTGCGCGCGTCGGGGCGGAGGCTTCGCGTCGTCTCGGTTTCGTTCGGCACCGGCGAAACCTTCGTCGCGAACGAGCAGACACCGGATCTCGCGGAATGGATCATCGCTTCGTCAGCCTTCCCGGTGCTGCTGACGCCCGCCTCGATCGGGAGCGATCTATGGACTGACGGCGGCCTCCGCACGGTGACGCCCCTGGGCGAGGCCATTCGCGCCGGCGCCGATGACATCGACGTCATCCTCTCCTCCGACCCGTTCGCCAAGTCGCCATTCGAGGTCAAGGATGCGCACGCGATCCCGCAACTCCTCTTGCGCTCCATCGACATCATGAACGGCGAGGTGAGCCGCGCGGATCTGCGGATCGCGGGCCTGAAGAACGACCTGTCGCAGCTCCGGTCCGAGTACCGCAAGGTGAGGATCCGGCTCTTCCAGCCCAGGGAGCCTCTGCCGTTCGATTCGCTGGACTTCGATCCCGGCAACCTGCGGAAGATGATCGACGCGGGGTACGAGCAGTCGGCGATATCGGCGGCCGTTTAGCGTTCTTCCATGTCATTTACGCCGGGCCGCGCCCCGCGGCGGCTTCGGCCGCGCGCGCCTCGCGCTGGCCGGCTTCGACGTCCACCTTCAGGAGGATGAGCGCGCCCACGGCGAAGAAGGCGATGACCGACAGCACCGCCATGCGGGAGGACCCGGTGGCGGCGATGGTGCCGGCGAACACGGCTGGCCCGAAGATGCCGGCGAACTTCTCCGCCACGCCGAAGAAGGCGAAGAACTCGCCGGAAAGGTGGCGTGGCACGAGCGCCGCGAACAACGAGCGCGAAAGCGCCTGCGTCCCTCCCTGCACCATGGCGACCAGGAACGCGAGGGCAAAGAAATGCGCCTCGGTGCGCGTGAAATAGCCGAGGACGGCGATGCCCGTGTACACCGCCAATCCGGCGAGCACCGCCCGCTTCGATCCGATCTTCTCCGCAATCGAGCCGAACAGGAACGAGAAAGGGATCCCGACGAACTGCACGAGCAGGATC
>VBKQ01000055.1 GCA_005879505.1 Deltaproteobacteria bacterium | reverse complement strand
GGCAGTGGTGAGGAGCTCGCGCGGCGAGAACGGCTTCGCCAGGTACGCCGACACGCCTGTCTCCAGGCCCGCCACGCGATCCTCGAGATCCCCCCTCGCCGTGAGCATCAGGACGGGGATGTGGCGCGTCGCCTCGCTGCCGCGCAGCTTCCGCGTCAGCTCCAGGCCGTCGATGCCGGGCATCATGAGATCGGCGATCACCAGCGAAGGCCGCTCGCGCATCGCCATCTCCAGCCCCTTGAGGCCGTCTTCGGCGGAGATGACCTTGAAGTGCGTCCGCAACGAGTTGTGCACCAGCCGGATGATGTCCGGCGTGTCGTCGACCACCAGGGCCACGTGGGGCTTGTTGTCCTCGTCCATGTCGCGGACGGAGACGCGACGGTCGGTCGCCTCGGCGATGTCGAGCAGGCGGTACTCGTCCCGCGCCGCCATCTGCACGGCGAAGTCCATCAGCCCGCGGTCGTTGGCGCGATGCCCCTCCGGCACGTCGCGCGCGGGTCCACGCCGCTCGAGGACCTCGGCCCGGAAATGGTCGCGGTCGCGCGGCAGCTCGACGGTGAACCGGGCCCCTCCGCTCGATTGCGCCCAGATGCGGCCCCCGTGCAACTCGACGATCTCCTTGGCCAGCGCCAGCCCGATGCCGGTGCCGCCGTAGCGCCGCGTCCCGCCCATGTCCACCTGGTAGAAGCGCTCGAAGATCCGATCGGCCTTCTCGGGGGGAAAGCCGGGACCGTCGTCCTGGACGACCACCTCGATCAACGCTCCGGCGTCGCGGACCAGGACCTGCACGTGGCCGCCCTGTTGGGTGAACTTGGTCGCGTTGGAGAGGAGGTTCAGGAAGACGCGCTCGATCCGCTCCAGGTCGCACCAGACCATGGTCGACTTCGCATCGAGCCGCAGGATCAGCTCGATGCCCTTCCGCTGGGCCAGCGGCTCCACCTGGGACAAAAGCCCGCGCAGGTAGTCGGCGAGATCGTGCTCGGCAACCTTCAGCCGCAGCTTGGATTCCTCCATGCGCGAGAGATCGAGCAGGTCGCCGATCATCTTCAGCAGCTTGAGGCCGCTGCGGAACATCGAGTCGAACGTGGACCGATGCGCGGCGGAGAGCTCACCCATCTCGCCCTGCAGGATCAGCTCGAGCGGCGCCAACACCATGGCAAGAGGCGTCTTGAACTCGTGCGTGATGTTGGCGAAGAGCTGCGACTTGAAGCTGTCGAGCGCTTTGAGCTGCGCGTGCGCCGCCTCCAGCGACGCTTTTGTTTCCTCCAGCCGCACCTGGTTGAGCACCTGCTCGCGCAGCGAGCGGTAGAGGACGATCTGCCCGGTTCCGCCGACGACCGCGATGCCGAGCAGGAAGGCGAGGTTGGAGAGCGATTGCGAAAGCGGCTCCATCTCCCCGGCCACCACGTTGGGAATGATGAAGGAGAGCACGATTAGCGAATGCGTGATCAGGGAGACCGGCGCCGGCCAGATGAAGAGCAAGCCGGCGCCGATGATCACGAGTGACAGCCCTGCGTAATAGCTGGAAGCGAGCCCGCCCATGAACAGCGTCATCGCGCTGATGCTGAGGGCGATCAGCGTGGTATAGGCGCTGGCGATCAGGTTCGGGTGCCGCTCGAAGAACGGCATCTGCAGCAGCGGGAACATGGCGAACGTCGCCAATAGGACCGCCCCGCGTACCGCCCAAAGCACCGTGAGGGCGCGGGGCGGGGCGAGCAGGTAGTCGAGCAGGCCGAAACAGGGGAGCAACGCGACGGCGATATAGAGTGCCGTCCGGGTGCGCCGCCGGTTGCTCTCCAGCAGCCAGCGCGCCCATCGCTGCTCGAACGCGGCCGGCAGCGGCTCCATCACTCGCGCTGGATCTCGACGAAGGGGTTGATGCCGCTCTGTTCTTCCAGGACCCGCAGCCGCGTGCCGGGCGCCGCGCGCTCCGCGATGTCCAGCAGTTCCGCGCGCGTGCGGTACATGAGCCACCAATCGAGGTGGTACTCGAGATACCACCGGCTTGGGTTCTCCGGCACCATATTGGCGATCAGCGCGCGCCCGCCCGGAGCGACGCAGCGGACCAGGTTGCGCGCGAGGCCCACGGCGGTCGCCGTGCGCAGGTAGTCGAAGAGCCCGACGGAGTAGATCAGGTCGAAGGCGCCGAACGGCTCGAAGAGGGTCGAATCCCGGATCAGGCGTTTGATGGAGTCGTTCAGGTAGATCATCTTCACGTGCGGCTGCAGCGGGTCGACGACCGGCTTGAGCCGGCGATAGGCGTATGCGAGCGCGCCCTTGTCCTGATCGAAGAGGATGATCTCGACCGGCGCCCGCATCTCGGGCCGCTCCGCGAACAGCTCGAGGAGCTCCTGCGCAGGTCCGCTCGCGATCGCCAGGATCCGTAGCGGCCGCGGGCTGGAGGCGAGCAGCGCCGTGAGCTCGCTCTTGATCAAGTCCTTGCGGGAGCGCACGGCGCAGGAGGCGCGGGTCTGGTCGAAGGAGAGGCTGATGGCCTTGGCGAACAGCGTCGGTCCCTCGAACGGCTTCTCGTAGATGAAGCGCATCACCTCGTAGTCGCCGGGATACCCGAACGGCTTGTTCGCCGCCCGATGCATCGAGGGCGCCTGCATCAGCAGGTGATGCAGATGGCGGCGCGACCAGTGCATCATCGCCTTTGTCTCTGCCGGCGAGGCGCCCCGAGACGCCGCATCGATCTCGTCGGCAAACGCGACGATCTCGACGGCCATGGTCTTGCGCAGCTTCTCGATCAGCGCGGCGCGCGCCGGCGAGCCCTCCCCGTGCAGCACGTGCCAGGGAAGCTCGCTCTCGAGCCGCCGAAGCTGCGGCTCCCAATCCTCGAGGTAAAGGCGCAGGTCCGAGACCAGCGCCTTGAAACGCTCTTGTCCTTGCGTGCGCCAGAGGGCGGGGGGCGGGCCGCTCTGCGCGAACGCCTTGACCGAGCGGAGTTCGAGAATGCCGTCGATGGGCAAGAGCGGCCCCTCGAACGAGACGCCGACGACGCGAGTGCCGTTCAGATTGCGGACCGACCCGACCCGGGCCTCGCCGCGATACGGCTCGTGATCGTCGAATCGGACGGCGAGTGTCTCCAGGTGGTCCCCGACGGCGACAGGGATCCCGTCCGGCCATTCGAACGCAGCGCCGTTCTGCGAGACATCCAACAGCGCTCCCGGCCGCTCGCGGCCGCGCAGCGAGAGCAGGACTTCGCAATGCAGCGGATACAGGTCGGTGGTGCAATATCGCTGCGGGCGGAAAAAGACCTCCCGCCCTTGCGCGCCTTCGAGCTCTTCATAGTTTCGGACGCGGTGCAGGGGGACCGTCAACGGCGTTCCTCCGCGGGCTGCAGGCGCACCTCGAACCGCGCGCCGCCTTCCGGCCGGTCGAGAACGGCGATCTCTCCCTGGTGCGAGTCGATGATCAGCTTGGCCATGTAGAGACCCATGCCCATGCCCCCTTCGCCTTTGCTGCTCACGAAGGGCTTGAAGAGATTTTCCTTCATGTCCGCAGGCACGCCGGGCCCCTCGTCCTCCACGGCGAAGACCACGTGCCCGTTCTTGCGCGACGCCTCCACGCCGATCTGCCGCCATTGGGCGGTGGCCTGGACCGCGTTGCGGACCAGGTTCACCAGCACCTGGGTGAGCTTCTGGCGGTCGCCGTTGACCGGGGGCAGACCCTCCTCGATGTTCACCGCCACCTTGTGGGCGCGGAAGCCCATGTCCATGCGCGCGATGGCCAGCGCATCGTGCACGACGAGCGAGGGCTGCAGGATCGATTTCTCGATGTTCAGGATTCCGCCCCGCGCGAACTGGTGCATCGCCTCGAGGGTATGGATCAGGTTGCCGACCCCCTGCATCCCCACCTGCACGCTCTCCAGCACGTCGGGCGCGATGCTGCGCTGCTGCAGCACGCTCTCGACGTAGCCGAGGCTGACCATGAGATTGCGCAGGTCGTGCACCACGCCCGCGGCGAGCTTTCCCATCGTGCCCAGGCGCTCCAGATGCAAGAGGTGCGACTGCGTGCGGCGGATCTGCACCAGGCTCGCGTCCAGCTCGTCAGTGCGTTTCGCGAGCAGGGCGACCAGGCGCTGGATGGCGCGCGTCTGGTAGACGTGCTCGCTCGCCTGCCGCACCGCTTCGAGGATGTCGTCCGGTTGCCACGGCTTCTTCAGGAAGCGGAACACGCGGGCGCGGTTGATGGCGGAGATGAGAGCGGGGGGATCGGTGAAGCCGGTGAGGATGATCCCGGCCACGTCGGGCTTGAAATCGCGAAGCTTCTCCAGCAGCTCGACGCCGGTCATTTCCGGCATGCGCTGGTCGGCGATGATGA
>VBKQ01000054.1 GCA_005879505.1 Deltaproteobacteria bacterium | reverse complement strand
AACACAGACCGTCCACCGTTCGCGGGCGCGGAGGTCGGAGACCGGTTGATGGATGAGCACGGTCTCGACCACTTCGCCATCATCGAGCCGCACCGCGAAGCGGACGGTGCCATCGGCGGCGGCAGCGACCTCTGCAGGAGGCAGAGCGAAGGACGTCTCCAGCTGCGCGAGTAGCTTCCCGGAAGGCTTTTCCGGCGAGGGACGGCCGGCAGACCGCGCGAGGATGAAGCGCGCCAGCGCGCACCCCGCGCCAGGAGTGGCTCCGCGCGACCGCGCCCAGCCGACGAGCGCCTCCTCCGTCATGCCGAAGAGCAGCACGGCCCCAGTTCTAACCCGATCGGGACTGCCGGCGCCCGCCCAGCCCACGGTAGACGCCGCTCTCGGTCCAGGTCGGAACGCAGGTCGGCCGCCGGTCCCAGTAGTTCACCACCAGGGTCAGGCGCAACCGGCCGCGTGCGCCGTGAACGCGCTTGCCCGGCGTGCGCCCCCGAGCGTCGAGGACACCGTGCAGCAGGTTGCCCGCGAAGATCGCGTAGCGGTTTCTCCGCGGCGCAACCGTCTCCAGCCGCATCGCGGCCTGGCTCGTGGGCACCTGGTCGGTGACCGCCAGCTGCCCACCCCGGACCGAGTTGAAGAAAAACACGCTGGAAAGCCGCGGATGGCGGCGGCGGCGACCCTTCACATCCTCGTCGAAGTGGAACTCCACCGGGAGGTCGGTGGTGTACGCCCGGCCGAGCCACCACTCGGCGCCATCGCATCGCCGCGCGCCGGCGAGCCGCCAGAGCGCGATTACCGCTTCCTCCACGGCATGTGCCGGCACTGAGCCGCGTGGGAGCCAGAAAGTCGTGAAATAGCTCTGCCGCAGGCGCTCGCCGCCTAGCCGGACGATGGCTTCGCGGGCGCGGCGGACGAGCGGCAGGGGAAGCGCGGCTTCGATCACGCGCACCAGCGCTTGTGATCGGCTGCCGCGCTGTGGCAGATCCGCCGAACCAATGTCGAATTCCGATTGGTCCATCGAGCGATCCCTGCAGCTGTACAACATTCCGGGTTGGGGGGCGGGTTACTTCAGCATCAACACCAAGGGCCACATGGTGGTCCACCCCTTCGGGCAACCCGGCCCGGTGATCGACCTGATGGACGTGGTCGACGACATCCGCGAGCGCAAGCTCGGTTTTCCCTGCGTGGTGCGCTTCCAGGACCTCTTGCGCAGCCGGGTGAAGCAGCTCAACGACGTGTTCCGCAACGCGATCGCACAGCACGGGTACAAGGGACAGTATTTCGGCGTCTACCCGACCAAGGTGAACCAGATGCGCGAGGTGGTCGAGGAGATCCTCGATGCGGGTGCGCCCTGGCACTTCGGCCTGGAAGCGGGCAGCAAAGGCGAGCTCCTCATCGTGCTTGCGCTGAACACGGACCCCGAAGCCCTCACGATCTGCAACGGCTACAAGGACGAGGAGTACCTGCGGCTCGCGCTGATGGGGCGCAAGCTCGGGCGCAAGATCCTGGTGGTGATCGAGAAGCTCTCGGAGCTGCCGCACCTGCTGCGCCTCGCGGAGGAGATGAACGTGCAGCCCCTGATCGGGCTGCGCAGCAAGCTCTCCACCAAGGGGACCGGCAAGTGGGAGTCGTCCTCCGGCGACTTCGCCAAGTTCGGCCTCACCACGCCGGAGTTGATCCGCGCCATCGAGATCCTCCGCGCCGCCGGAAAGGTGGAAGCGGCGAAGCTCTTCCACTTCCATGTCGGGTCCCAGCTCACCGACATCCGCACCGTCAAGGACGTGGTCAACGAAGGCGCCCGGTTCTACGCCAAGCTGCGGAAGATGGGGCTCTCCAGCCTGGAGTATTTCGACGTCGGAGGCGGCCTCGGCGTCGATTACGTGGGCGCGCGGAGCACCGCCCACGTTTCGTCGCTGAACTACTCGATGGAGGAGTACGCCGCCGACGTGGTCTACACGGTGCAGCAGATCTGCAACAACGAGGGCGTACCGGAGCCGAATCTGGTCTCCGAGAGCGGCCGCGCGGTGACCGCGCACCACGCCTGCCTGCTCATGAACGTGTTCGGCCACATCGAGTTCGGCGAGAACGGCGCCGTGCACGAGGAGTCGGCAAGCTCGGGACCCAACGCGCCTGCCGACGCGGTGGCGCCCGTGCCGGAGGACCAGTCTCCCATCGTTCGCGAGATGCGCGAGATCGTCTCCGGGATGACGCCGAAGAACTCCGGCGAGTCCTACAACGATGCGGTGGCGAAAAAGGAACAGGCGCTGACGATGTTCAAGCTCGGGATACTCGGCCTCGAAGAGCGGGCCGCGGTGGAAGGGCTTTTCTGGCGCCTCTGCCGCCGCCTCGTCGAGCTCAACAAGAAGCGCAAGCGGGTGCCGGGTCCCACGCGCGGTCTCGACGATCGCCTCGCCGACCAGTACATGGCGAACTTCTCGCTCTTCCAGAGCGCCCCCGATCACTGGGCCATCAATCAGCTCTTTCCCATCGTACCCTTGCACCGGCACACCGAGCAGCCCACCCGCGACTCCACCATCGTGGACATCACCTGCGACTCGGACGGGAAGATCGACTCCTTCATCGAAGGCGAGACGGTGGACGAGACCATCGCGCTGCACCCGCTGCGGCCGGGCGATCCGTACTACCTCGGCATGTTCCTGACCGGCGCCTACCAGGACATCATGGGCGACATGCACAACCTCTTCGGGCGCGTGCACGAGGTCCACGTATTCGTCGACGACGACGACCCGGAGGACTTCTACATCGAGGAAGTGATCCCGGGCGACACCATGGAGCGCGTGCTGGCGCGCGTGCAGTACGAGCCGAGCGATCTGGCGAAGCGGATCAAGCAAGCGCTGGACGGCAAGGTCCGCGAAGGCCAGGTGAAACCAAAGGAAAGCGTCCAGCTCACCGACTTCTACGAGCAGGCGATGCGCGGGTACACGTACCTGGGAACAGAGTGATCAGCCGCGCAATCGCAGCGCGTCGAGCTTTCGCAACAGGCTGGAGCGGGCGATGCCGAGCTCCTCGGAGACAGCGCGGCGGTTGCCGCCGTGGCGCGCGAGCGCGGATCGGATGGCGAGCTCTTCCAACTCGTCGAGCGTGCGCCCGCGTAGGACCACCGCCGAGTCGCCAGGCTGTTCGCAGACCCGAGGAGCCCAGGGCGCCGGCGCGGGGTCGTCGAACCGCAGCGCGTACGCGCGGATGATCGGAGACTCCGAAAGCAGGGCTGCCAGCTGGACCACGTGCCGCAGCTCGCGGACGTTGCCGGGCCAGCGATGGGAGAGAAGCGCCGCGCGGGCATCCGGCGAGAACGATCGGTCCGGCGGCAGGAAATGCTCGGCGAGCGGGAGGATGTCGTGCGGGCGGGCGCGCAAAGGCGGCAGCTCGACCGTGACTCCGCGCAGCCGGTAGAACAGATCCTCGCGAAAGGCGCCGTCGCGCATCCGCATCCTCAGGTCATGGTGCGTGGCGCAGACCACCCGCACGTCAATGCGGCGCGGCTTCGGGGCGCCCACAGGCTTCACCTCTCCCGCTTCCAGCGCGCGCAGCAGCTTGACCTGGAGCGGCGCGGGCAGATCGCCGATCTCGTCGAGGAACAGCGTTCCGCCGTCGGCCGCGGCGAACGCGCCCGGCGCGCTGGTGATGGCTCCGGTGAACGAGCCTCTCTCGTGCCCGAAGAGCTCCGATTCCGCCAGCTCGCGGGAGATGGCGCCGCAGTTCAGCGGAACGAACGGGCCGGTCCGGCGGTGGGACAGCTCGTGCACCGCGCGCGCGGCTACCTCCTTCCCCGTGCCGCTCTCGCCCAGGATGGTCACCGGCAACGACGACGGAGCGGCGCGGCGAAGAAGCTCCAGGACCGGCCCGAGCGCGGGATCGCAGGCGACCAACCCCGGCAGCGAGGCCTCCAGCCGCGGCCCCGCGCGCTCGACGCGGAGCTCGGCGGAACCCAGGCGGATCCGGGCGCCGGCCTCGATCTCCGCCTCCGCGACGCGAGCGCCGTCGAGGTAGGTGCCGTTGGTGGAGGAGAGATCCTTGAGGACCCAGCGGCCGCCCTGGGGCACCAGCCGGCAGTGGAACCGCGAGACGTAGCGATCTTCGAGGACGACCTGATTCGTCGCATCCGCGCCGACCGATACCGTGCTCTGAAGCCCGATGCTGCCACCCGGAAAGTGCAGCGCGAGCGTGGGAGGAGACAGCGTGTCGCGCGGGGAATCCGCGGTGACGCGGTCCGAAAGTGCGAGGATCGCTTGGGCCATGTCGCCTCCGTGCGTCGATCACGGTATCCGGCGGACGGCCCTTCGAACATCCGATCGGTGACGGAGCAGGTTATGATCGGCGGGCAATGCCTTCCGTGGTCCTCGTCCTGCCCAAGTCGGGCTACCGGAACGACGACTTTCTCGCCGCGGCGAAGCACCTCGGCGTCGATGTGATCGCCGCGAGCGACGTCTGTCACCAGCTCGCCGACATCTGGGAACACGCGCCGGTCGCGCTGCGGTTCCGCGACGCCCAGGCAGCGGCCGACGAGCTGGCGCGCGGCGTCCGCGAGCGCAGGCCGCTGGCGGTGGTGGGAGTGGACGATCTGACGGCGCTCGTCGCCGCGCTCGCCGCCGCCAGGCTGCGGCTTCCGCACAATCCGGCCGAAGCCGTGGCGGCAGCGCGCAGCAAGGCGCTGAGCCGCGCGCGCCTGCGCGAGGCCGACCTCCCGGTGCCTCGCTTCGAGGTCGTACCGCGCGAGCTTTCCGGAACGGACCTGGACGCACTGCTGCGGCGCGCGCCGTATCCCTGCGTGGTGAAGCCGCTCGTGCTGTCGGGGAGCCGCGGGGTGATCCGCGCAAATGACGTCGAGGAGCTCCGCTCGGCCTTTCTCCGCGTCGCCGCCCTGCTCCGTTCCCCCGACGTGGCACAGCGCCGCGATCCCGATCTGGAGCGGGTGCTGATCGAGGAATTCGTCCCCGG
>VBKQ01000053.1 GCA_005879505.1 Deltaproteobacteria bacterium | reverse complement strand
GGTGGGCCAGTTTCCCCGCGCCGCCATCCGTTTCGAGACGCCGATCCCCAGCGTCAGGCCGATCACGCCGCCGACCGTCGCCAGCACCACCGCCTCGGTGAGGAACTGGAAGAGGATGTCGCGGCCCCGGCCGCCAACGGCCATGCGAATGCCGATCTCGCGCGTGCACTCGGTGACGGAGATGAGCATCACGTTGGCGATCCCAATGCCGCCGACGATGAGCGAGATCGCGGCCACTGCCTCGAGCAGCCTGGCGATGGTCTCGGTGCTCTGCTTCGCCGCGTCCCGCATACCCGCCAGGTTGCGGATCTGGAAATCGGGCTCCGCCTGGTCGGAGAGGCGGTGCCGCTGGCGGAGCAGAAAGAACGCATCGAGGCTGCTCGCATCACGGCAGGGGCATCGGAGCCGCAGTTGCCGGTCGCGGATGGCCTCAGCGAAGTCGCTTCGTTCGTCGAGCGATTCGAGGCGGAGCAGAAGCGCGGCAGAAGGCGCACAATGATCGAACTGCCTCCGCCGCAAGGCGCTGGCCCAGGGATAGCGCCCCGCTGATCCGCCGGCCAACCGGACATTTCTACTTTGCTGGAGACCGGCCATTTCTACTTTGCTTTGACATCCTGCTCGGAAACGCGACGACTGTGCCCGCCGGCGAACGTCAAGTGCGGGCGGGGATCGCGGGACACGCAAACGTCGCGCTCGTACTTCGTCGTCCTCTTCGATTCGGGCGGCTAGGCCGCCGGCGACATCGCGTCGAGAAGGGCCTTGGCTTCCGTCACATCAGCCGTCGCGAAGCCTTCGGTCAATCTCCCGTACGCATCCGCCAGCAAGCATCGGGCCTCTTCCGCTCTCCCCTGCTCGAGCCACAAGCGGGTCGCTCTCATGGCCGCTTGCAGCTCCAGCATCCCGGCGTGTCGTTCCCGGGCGATCTCCAGGGCTCGCTGGATGGAGCGCTCACCGGCGGCGGGGTCGTCCGGTGAGAGCGCCAGGAGCAGATCCCCCTTCAGCCGGCAGAGTTGGGACGACAACGGCCTCCTGGAATCGGGCCCGACGACTTTAATGGCCTCGTCGAGCCGGACCAATCCCTCCCTGGCCTTTCCCGCCTGGGCGCACACGCCGGCTTGGATGAAGAGCAGCAGCGGCCAGAAGACCGGCGGCGTCTTCAGCCCCTGGTAGAGGTCCATCCCTTGGTCGACCTCCGTCAAACCTTCCTCCACGATGCCCATTCCCGCGAGTGCCGCACCGTGCAGGCAGGTGGCCACGGCCAGCCAGATCTGGAACTCGTGTTTCCGGGCGATGTCCAGCGCGGCCTGCGCCCGCTCCTGCGCGAGCTCCGGCTCACGCCTCCAGAGATGGAGCAGGCCCGTATGAAACAGCGCGTAGGCGAGGCTGAACGGGTGACCGAGCCTCGTCGCCAGGGCCACCGCGCTCGTCGCCCGCTGGAGAGCACGGTCCGGAAGGCCGAGCATCCACAGGACCAGCGCCGACGTCGTGAAACACGCGACCCCCGGGTCGTTGCCGAGCCGGAAGCGCCGCGAGGAGCTCTCCTCCGGGTCGTAGTGGGCAATCCCCTTCTCCAGATGCTCGAGGCCCATCCGGAGATCGGTGAGGAAGGCCACGTTGTATCCCAGCACCAGATGCCCCTCGACGCGCATCCTCGGATCGTCCTGGCGCTCGGCGAGCGCCAGGATCTGCTCCCCCATCCGTGCTCCCTTCTCGAAGTCACCCACGTAGATGTAAAAGCTCGCGAGCCCTCGGAGAACCGGAAACAGCTGGGGGATCTCTCCTTGTCCCCGACACAGGTCCAGGGCGCGGGTGTACGTCTTCTCGACCTCCGGCGTGCAGCCCTTGATCGCCATGAGCGCCCGGGCGAGGCTGATCTGCAGCATGATCTCCTGCTGGGCGCGCTCCGGTGTCGAGGGAGTGGAGGCGACGACGCCCAGCAGATCGGTGGTGAGGCCGACCATGGCCTGGTACCACCCGCGCGCATCGTAGAGTAGCCACAGGCAGTCGGTGAGCCGCCGGAGCTCGCCGAGATTCCTTTCCGTCACGAAGTGACGCCATGCGGCGCGCACGTTCTCGATGTCGGCTTCCATCTCCTCGAGCGCCGCCTCGCGGCCCTCGCCGGTGAGACGCTCCCACCGATGCTCCGTGAAGTCGGCGAAATAGGCGGCGTGGGCCGAGCGGGCGGCTGCATCCCACTGCGGGTCTTCCTCCCGGCGTTCCCCGGCGTACTCCCGGATCGTCTCCAGCATCACGAACCGGGACTCCCCTCGTCGCTGATCCACGCGCCGAACCAGGCTCTTGTCTACGAGCGAACCCAGCCCGTCGAGGATGTCCACCCCCGGCTCCTCCGGGCACTCGATCCCGGCCGCCACCCTCTCCACCGCCTCGAGCGTGCAGCCGGAGAAGACCGAGAGCAGCGCGAAGAGCCGCTGTTCCCTGGCGTCGAGAGCCTCGTAGCTCCAGTCGATGGTGTCGCGCAGCGTCTGGTGCCGGACCGGCAGGTCACGCGCTCCGCCCCGCAGCAGCTTCAAACGGCTCCCCAGTCGCTCGAGCAGGGCCGGGGGCGAGCAGAGCTTGATGCGGGCGGTGGCGAGCTCGATCGCGAGGGGAAGGCCGTCCAGGCGCACGCAGATCTCCGCGACCGCGGATGCGTTCTCGCTCGTCAGCCGGAAGTCGGGCTGCACCGCCTGGGCGCGCTCGACGAACAGCCGTATGGCTTCGCACCGGGCCAGCTGCTCCACAGACTGCGGGTTGAGATCCGCCTCGGGCAGTCCCAGCGGAGGTACTGGGAACACGCGCTCGCCGCGCACGTGCAGCGCCTCGCGGCTGGTGACGAGCAGCTTGAGCCGGGGGCAGTCCCGAGCGAGCTCCACCACCCGGGACGCCGCGCCCGTGACCTTCTCGAAGTTGTCGAGGAGCACCAGGATCGTCCGGTCGCGCAGGTGCTCCTCGAGCGCCTCGACGAGCGGGCGATCGCTCGCTTCCCGCACGCCGACGACGCGCGCCAGCTCGGCGAGAACGGACTCGGGCTCGCGGATCGTGGCGAGATCCACAAAGAAGACCCCGTCCTCGAATCGATCGACGAGCTCGGCTGCCACCTGAAGAGCGAGACGGGTCTTTCCCGTACCGCCGGGGCCGGTGGCGGTCACGAGGCGCACATCCTCCCGCGTGAGGAGCTGTTGGAGCGCTGCCACCTCCACCGGGCGGCCAATGAAGGGCGTGGGCTGAGGCGGCAGGTGCGCCAATCGGGTTCGGGAAGCGGAACCCAACCGGCGGGGGGGTGCCGTCTCACGCCACTGGCTCGCGTCGTAGAGCAGACGCGCCTCGACGGGGATGGGCACGCCGAATCGGGCGCAGTATCGTTTCAGGTGAGCGGCGGCATAGATCAACCCGGCGGCTCTCGCCTCGGTGGAGAGTGTGGTCTTGTTGCAGAAGTTCAGTCCCGCGGCCACCGCGGCGAGCCGGAGCTGTCCCCACAGGTCGTCGGAAAGGCTCGGGTGGGTCTCGTGGACCCAGCGCTCGAAGGACCTCCGACCCGAATCGATGACGGCGCACGCTCCCGCCAGCTCGACCGGTACGTCCTTGGGGTTCGGGATATCCCGAGCCGCCAGGTGGGTGACGAGAGAGACCCATTTCTGGAAAGAGGCCCGGTCCAGCTCGCGGACCAGATAGGACATCTCCAGATAGCACTGGTCGTAGAGGATCGGCGTCTGGGGCTTGTACAAGGCGAGGTCGATCAGGAAATACCCTTCGAGCTGCTCGGAGTCGCCGGAGAACTTCGCGAGGATGTTGCCGATGTTCAGATCGCCATGCTGAAAGCCGGTGAGAACGTCGATCGGTCTCGTCTCCTTCCACCGGCCGGCGTCGAAGCCGTAGCTCAAGGGATTGGGAAAGACCTGTCCCTCGATGAGGAAGCCCTCGGTGTCGGGCCCCAGCCGGAACGTCTCCCTGAGGAAGGATGCGATCTCCCCGTCCGGCTTGAGGCGGTAGCCCAGCCATTTTTCGAGCAGCCTCTGGGGATGGACCGCCTGTTCGAACGTCGACTCGGCGTTCCACACGCGCAAGAGGTAATCGGTGGTCGCGGCGAAAAGCGCTTCGAGGCGGCTCTGGCGCTCCTCGGAGGCGAGGGTGCGGAACTGCTGGAGGGATTGGCCGGCAACCGTGTAGAAGAGCGCAATCGCCCCCTCGCTCTCGACCTCGTAAGCCAGCCTGGCCATGTTCCGGGTGGCGAAAGCCGGTGGCGCCTGGCTTGAGGCGAGCCGATGCCTCTCGATCTCGCTCGTCCGGGCTCGCTCGTTGATCCGATCGAGCTTGAGGACCAGATGCTCGACGTGTCGCCGGCCCCGAGCGGATACGCTGGCCAAGTAGAGCAAGGCCTCCGTGCGTCCGCCCTTGAGCGCCGCCAGGGGCGTGACATCGAAGCCGAACTGCTCTTCGGCGAGGTGCAGGAGGTGCTGGTACTCGGGGGGAAATTCGCCGAAGGTCGGAAGAGTAGAACGGCCAGTCACGACGCGTCCTCGCGTCCATGCAGAGCTACGCCGTCGAGGGACGAGCGTCAAGATCGGAAGCGCGCGACCGGTTCGAGAGCGGCGCTGACGGGCCAAGGAGCGGCGCCCGCGGCGCGACGGCCGCCGACACATTCACCGCGGCGGGAAGCCGCTACCGTACGGACCTGCCGCGCGCGGAGACGGGGTTCCTCGGTTCCTCGATGCCCCGCGCACGAGCGGCACCGGGCGCGAACGCCTGGCGCAGCTGCGCGCCGACGGCGGCGGGGGGCCCTGCGCAGCGGGTGGCAGACCCCTGACGCGCGCTGCTGGGCTGTCTGAGTCCGGTTGAAGGAGGGGGCGGAGTCGACGGAACCGCGCTGATAATGTCCTTTCGTGTCGCCATCCATGGAATCCGTCTCCCGCGCAGGAGAGAGATCTCGACGGGGAGAACAGACCGCAAAGCAGTACCATCTGGACTCTGGTCAGGCTGCCGAGCGCTCGCCTGGCACCAAGTCTGATCACGCAAACCTGAAAGGAGCAAAGT
>VBKQ01000052.1 GCA_005879505.1 Deltaproteobacteria bacterium | reverse complement strand
CGGAAACGCTCCTGCGCGTCGTATACGTAGAAGCGGATCCCGATCGCGGCCGCCGCACGCCGCGCATCGTACAGGTCGTCCGGGGCGCAGCAGGTCCGCCCGCTGCGGACTGCATCTTCGGCGGTCGAGTAGAGGCGCATTGCCACACCGGCGCAGGCGTCGCGACCGCGCGCCTGGGCGGTCAGCGCCGCGGCGACCGAGGAGTCCACCCCGCCGGACATGGCGACCATCGAGAGCACGGCGGCAGACTCTAAGACGTTCCGCCCTCTGGCGCACTCTCGTGCAGCACCGTCGGCTGCGGCTCTTTCGGCGGATGGGGCCGCAGCGGAATCCAGAACGATACCCTGGTGCCGGAGAAGTGCGATTTCGACTCCGGTTGGTTCTTCGGCGGGCTCTCGGCGGAGATCTTCCCGCCGTGGGCTTCGATGATCTGCTTCGCTACCGGAAGCCCGAGGCCCGCTCCGGGCGCCCGCTCGTCGCCGACCCGGTCCGCGTGGAAGAACGGGTCGAACACCTTTTCCGCCTCCTCGGCGAGCATTCCTTCGCCCTGGTCGTACACCTCGAAGGAGAGGCGCTGGTTGTCGGCGCTGACGCGCACCAGCACGTGGCTGCCGTGCGGGCTGAACTTGATGGCGTTGTCGATCACGTTTCCCAGCGCCTGCTTGAGCTTGCGCTCGTCGCCCCAGCCCGTCTCCGGCAGCGGTTCGGCCACGAGCTCCAGCGTGATCCGGCGAGCCTTCGCCTTCGGCTTCTCCTCCTCGATCACCGCCTTGGCGGCCGTGCGCGGATCGAACGTGTCCCGGTGGATGGCGTAGCCGCCGCTCTCCAGCGTGGCGAAATCGACCAGGTTGTCGATGGTACGCGAGAGCCGCTCCGATGCAGTCTGCATCGAGTCGAGGATCCGGCGCTGCGGCTCGGTCATGGGGCCGGTCTTCTCGGACTTGAGGATCTTGAGATAGCCGGTGATCGGAGTGAGGGGCGTCGCCAGCTCATGCGACAGGTTCTGCATGAATTCGGTCTTGCTCCTCGCCGCCGCGCGCAGCCGCGAGTTCGCCGCCGTCAACTCCCGGACGGTGGCCTCGAGGCGCTCGACCAGGGACTGCGAGTACTCGCGAAGGTAGCGCCGCTCCTCCGCCGTCTTCACCTTCTCCCGCTTTCCCTTGAGGAACTCGCGCAGTTGTCCGGGGAACTTCTCCACGTCGATGGGCTTTTCGATGTACCCGTCGCAGCCGATGCTCAGGGAAAGTCCGCGGTCCCCATGAGAGGTGAGGACCACGATCGGGCACCCGTCGAGGCCCCGATACGAGCGCAGCCGCGTCGCCGTCTCGTAGCCGTCGATCCCCGGCATCTCGATGTCGCAGAGGATCAGGTCGGGGTGCGCGGAGATGGCGAGATCGATCCCGGCGATGCCGTCGGAGGCCTCGAGCACGTCGAACCCGCGCGCTTCCAGGACGTTACGCACGAGGGTCCGGCTTTCCGGATTGTCCTCGATGTAGAGGATGCGCGGATGAGGCGGGGGTGCCTGTTCGGCCATCGAGGAACGTCCGGGTTGCGGTGCTGCCCGTAAATCGCGCCCACAGGGTCCTTCCTCCTGCGGCCGCAATCTCGCCATCGCGGTCACCGGGCGCACGAAGGGTGCGACCGGCGTTTGCCGCAAGTCCTACCCTCATGGACTTCGGACGTTTTTGAGTGGCCACGCATTCATGACCACATTCTCGCACCAGGTCGATCCGCCGCGCCGCGTCGCAGAAGGCAAGGATCACTGTGGATTCATTGTGGATAACTCCCGGTGCACCTCCGGCAGAAGTCGGAGTAGCCCTTTACGGGTGTTCAGATCCGGCTCATCGAGCACCCGCTCGAGCAGGCGGGAGAGAATCTCGCCCACCAGCCGCCCCGGCCCGATCTTCAGCTCCCGCATGACGTCTTCCCCCCCGATGGCCAGGTCGGTGATCTTCAGCGCAGCAGCCCGATCGATCTCGCGCTGGAACCGGGCTTCCGCCTGCGCCTGATTCGCCAGGCCCTCCTCGATGAGCCTCCCCCGGGCCTTCAAGTCCGCCGTGCGCAAGGCCCATAGGGCGGGCAACTCGGCCGGTGCGACGCGTGCCAGCACGCGTCGCACCGTGGCGTCGTTCCAATCCGGCCGGTAGTACCAGTTGTGCTCCGCGACCAGGTGCGCCACACGCTCTGTCTCGCGGCGCGGGAACTTGAGCCGCTGCAGGATCTCCGTGGCGAGCTGCGCGCCGACCTTCTCGTGATCGTAGAAGGTGTGCTCGTCCGGAGCGCTTTCTCTTGGACCCGCGCAGCGCGGCTTTGCCACGTCGTGCAGGAGCGCGGCGAGGCGGACGACGAGGTCGGGGGGAGCGAAGTCCAGGCAGCGCAGCGTGTGCCGCCAGACGTCCCAGCGGTGGTAGCGGTTCTGCGCGAAGTTCACGGACTCGAGCAGCTCGGGAATGATGCGCGCGAGCAGTCCAGTGCGCAACAGGAGGCGCAGGCCGCGGCTCGGCGGCGCGCCCCGGACCAGCAGCTTGATCAGCTCGTCGCGCACCCGCTCCGTCGCCACCTTCGAGAATACGTCGAGCGCCGCCGGGATCGCGCGGCGGGTGGCGGGGTCCAGCGCAAGCCGCAGCGTGCAGGCGAATCGCACCGCCCGCAGGGGGCGCAGCCCGTCTTCGCGGAAGCGAGCGAGAGGATCGCCCACGGCGCGGAGGCGGCAGCGCCGCAGATCCTCGGCACCGGAGAACGGATCCCGCAGCACGCCCGCGATCGGATCCCAGGCGATGGCGTTCACCGTGAAGTCGCGCCGCGCCAGATCTCCGTCGATGTCGCCGAGGAACGTGACCGAGCTCGGGCGGCGCCCGTCGAGATAGGGGCCCTCGCCGCGGAAGGTGGTCACCTCGACCTTGTGCTCCGCGGTGAGCACCGTGACGGTCCCGTGCTGCATTCCTGTCGGAACCACGCGAGGAAAGAGTTTCACCACCTGCTCGGGCAACGCATCGGTGGCCACGTCGAAATCGTCCGCCGGCTTTCCACGGAGCAGGTCGCGCACCGCGCCCCCGGCAAGCCATGCCTGCTTTCCTGCCGCGCGCAGGGTGCGCAGCACGGCCATCACGTCGGGAGGAACGGCGGCGGGATCGGGGAGCACGGGCGTGAGCTATCACGCTCCGGGCCGCTCAATCGAGGTGTGCGTTGGTGCGCCCAACAGGACTCGAACCTGTGGCCTGCGGTTTAGGAAACCGCCGCTCTATCCACCTGAGCTATGGGCGCCCGGTGCCCGAAGCGCGGACTGTAACGCAACTCTCCCGGGGCGTGTGACTTCAGAAGACGATCAGCGACTCGACCGGGCCGGCGCCCGCGATCCGCTCGCGCCCTTTGAGGAAGGTGAGCTCGACCACGAAGAGGAACGCGCCCACCTCGCCCTGCTGCTTCTGCACCAGCTGCGCCGCGCCCCAGGCGGTCCCACCGGTGGCGAGAAGGTCGTCGACGATCGCCACCTTCTCGCCCGGGTGCACCGCATCGACGTGCGCCTCGAGGGTCCCCTTCCCGTACTCGAGCGCGTACTCGACGCGGTCGGTCTTGTAGGGCAGCTTCCCCAGCTTGCGGACGGGCGACAATCCTATCTTGAGTCGATCGGCCAGCGCCCCTCCGAAGAAGAAGCCTCGGGACTCGATGGCGAGGATGCGCTGGAATCCGCGGCGGCGGAGACGCTCCTCCATGGCGTCGAGCACCGCCTGCAGCGCAGCCGCATCGCCGAGCACCGGCGTGATGTCCTTGAACACGATGCCGGGCTGGGGAAAATCGGGGACTTCGCGGATCAGGGATCGCGCTTGGGCGAGAGAGGCCATGATTGCATCCTCGCAAAAAACCGGCCGCCGGTCCCATGGGGGGGTTGGGACCGACGGCCGCGGGATCGGCCGAAACCGAAAGCCCGGAAGTTGTCTAGCAACGCGTCAGGTCGCGGGCAAGCAAAACCGTCAGCGGAGAAACCCCAGGGGGTCGCGCGGCTGCGCCCCGACGCGGACTTCGAAATGCAGGTGCGGTCCGGTGGCGTTGCCGGTGTGGCCCACCCGGGCAATCTGCTCGCCCCGCGACACTTTATCGCCCTCCGAGACGAGGTTGCGCTCGTTGTGCGCGTACACGGTGACGACGTCGCGATCGTGGCCGATGAGGACCAGGTTCCCGTAACCGCGCTGCTCGCCCGAGAAGAGCACGATTCCATCCTCCGCAGCCCGGATCGGCGTCCCCTCCGGGCATGCCAGATCGATACCGTCGTGGCGGTCCCGCTCCCGCTCGCCGAAGCCGGAGATCAGCACCCCCGGCGCGGGCCAGGCCAGAGGCTCACCGTGCGCGGCGGGATCGAGGGACCGCTCTCCGGCGCGGGTGATCGAGGACGGCGAATGGCGCCGCGCCCGCGTCGCGAATGCCCGTTCGACGGCCGCAGGCGGAACTGGAAGCTCGTGCTCGGCGCCGGGGATGAAGAGCGAAGTGCCCGCCGCCAGCTGGGTTGGGTTCTCGAGCGCGTTCTCGCGGAGCACGGCCTCGAGCGGGACGCCGTACGTCCTGGCGATCCGCCACAGCGTCTCGCCCGCGCGCACGTGGTGCACCGCGCCGGGTTGCCGCAAGGCCTTGTCTTCGGGACCGACCGTCTTGTGCGCGCAGGCGCAGAGACAGAGGATCGGCGTCAGTCGCGCACAAGACCGGGCAGCTCCCAACCCTTCAACTCCTCGACGAGCTCCCGCCGGGTCAGATCGAGATGCAGCGGCGTCACCGAGATGAGCCGCCGATCGAACACCGCGTTGCAGTCGCTGCCCGGGACGTTCTCGTGCGCCTGCTCGTCTCCGCCAATCCAGTAGTACGCGCGTCCGCGCGGGTCCAATTTCTCGACGACCGCCGCGGAATACGAGCGCCTCCCGATGGTGGTGATCTGCGACCCCTGGGGCGTTCCGGGCGGCACGTTGACGTTGAGCAACGTGCCGGGTGGCAGTCCGTGCCGGCCGATCTCGCGGGCCAGCGCCGCGGCGAACTTCGCAGCTTGCGAATAGTCGCGGCCCTTCACCTGGCTGATGGCGAAGCTCGGGACCCCGCCGACGGAACCTTCCATGGCCGCTGCCACCGTGCCGGAGTAGTGGACGTCATTGGCCAGGTTGGGCCCGCGGTTGATCCCGGAGGCAACCAGGGCCGGCGTCCGGCCTTTCATCACGTGGTTGAGGCCGATGTACACCGCGTCCGTCGGCGTACCGTCCACGGACCAGCGCTCGATCTCTCCGTCCGGTCCCCAGGGCGGGAGCTTCTCGATCCGCAGCGGCCGGTGCAGCGAGATGCTGCGGCTGGTGGCGCTCTGTTCCCGGTCGGGCGCGCAGACGACGACTTCACCGAGCTCGAGCAGCGCTTCGGCGAGAGCGCGCAGCCCCTGCGCCTCGGCTCCGTCATCGTTGGACACCAGGATGCGCATGACGCGCAATGTGGCGCACCGCGCAGCGGCCTGCAACGGCCGCTTGCCGGACCGGCGCGCGGGGACCACACTGCGCGGCATGTCGGAAGCGCACACGCTGGCATCGCAGCTTCCGCGGGCACCCGAGCGCCTCGCGGCGGAAGACGGGACGCCGCGGTTCGGCCTGTACGCCGGGTCCCCGCGGGAGGCGGGATTCGCCCGGCTCGCTGGTGCTCCGGGGCCTTTGGAGCGCCGGCTGATCGAGAAGAAGTGGCAGTACGTATTCCTTTCCACGCCGGAGATGATGCTGGCGCTCGCGGTGATCGACGTCGGCTACCTGTCGAGCGGCATCTGCGCGGTCTTCGATCGCGGCTCCCGGCGCCTGCTGGTCGACGACAATCCGGTGCTCCCCCCCATCTGCTCACAGGTCGCCGAGGAACCCGCGGACGGGATGTCTGCGCGGCTGTTCGGTCCGCGGATTCGCGCCCGGCTGCAGCGGGTGGCTGGGCGCGTCTCCATCCAGGCGAAGTGGGCGCACGCGGACGTCGACCTGCTCCTCGACGCGACGCGTGCTCCGCCCCCCATCACCGCCATCGCCCCGGTGGGTCCACCCGGGCGCTTCGATTTCACGCACAAGACGGTGCTGTTGCCTGCGGAGGGCGAGGTCCGTGCCGGCAACGTCCGATTTCCGGTGCACGGGCAGTTCGCCGGCCTCGATTACACGCACGGCTACCTGGCTCGGGAGACGGCCTGGCGTTGGGCTTTCGCCTGCGGTCGCGCCGGCGGGCACCTGATCGCCTTCAACTTCAGCGAGGGATTCCTCCAGGGAGAGGGCGAGAACGCGGTCTGGATGGACGGCGAGCCGCATGCGACCGGACCGGTCCGGTTCTCCTTCGAGCCGGGCGAGCCGCTCGGAACCTGGCGCCTGCAGGGTGCCGACGGCCGGATCGATCTCGCCTTCCAGCCGGAGGGCTATCGCGCGAAGACCGTGGATCTGAAGCTGATCCTCAGCCGGTACCTGCAACCGTTCGGCACCTTCTCCGGGCGAATCGACGGGGTCGCGATCGAAGCCCTTGCCGGAATCACCGAGGACCACACCGCGCGCTGGTGAAGCGTCATCGTTTGTGCTGGGCGCGGTACTCGTCGCGGTAC
>VBKQ01000051.1 GCA_005879505.1 Deltaproteobacteria bacterium | reverse complement strand
GAATTCGTCAAGCTCGATCTGCTCCAGGAAGCCAAGCGCGCCGCAGGCGTCAAATGAGAGCGTTGCGCTCCATCGCCGTGATCGCTGCCGCGCTCGCGGTCTGGGAAATCGTCTGCCGGGCCGCGCACGTGAGCCCGGCGATCCTCCCTCCCCCCTCGCAGGTGGCGCGCAAGTGGTGGGAGTACCTGGTCACCGGCGAGCTGCCGCGCGACGCGGTGGCGACGCTCTTGCGGGTGTTCGTCGGATTTGCCATCGGCGCCGGCCTCGCGCTTCCGCTCGGCCTCTGGATGGGCGCGCGCGACCGCATCTACGAGCTGCTCAACCCCATCGTGCAACTGCTGCGTCCGATCCCGCCCATCGCCTTCATCCCTCTCGCCATCCTCTGGTTCGGCCTGGGGAACCCGCCCGCCTTCTTCCTCATCTCGCTGGGCGCCTTCTTCCCGGTGCTGATGAACACCATCGCGGGCGTTCGCACGGTGGATGCCATCTACGTCCGCGCGGCGCAGAACCTCGGCGCTCCGGCACGGACCCTCTTCTGGCGCGTGCTTTTTCCCGGAGCGATGCCGTCGATCCTCTCCGGGATGCGGGTCGGCATCGGAGTGGCGTTCATCGTGGTGATCGTCGCGGAGATGATCGCCGTCAACAGCGGCCTCGGGTACCGGATCCTGGAGGCGCGCGAGTACTTCTGGAGCGACAAGATCCTCGCCGGCATGATCTCCATCGGCGTGATCGGCCTCGCCATCGACACGGTGATGGCGCGGATCAATCACCGCCTGCTGCGCTGGCACCGCGGGCTCGAGCATGCCTGACGCCGCCCTCGAGGTCCGCGGCGTGCGCAAGGAGTTCGGGGCTATCGTCGCGCTCGATCGCATCGATCTGGACGTCGCGGCGGGCGAGTTCGTCTGCCTGCTGGGCCCCTCGGGCTGCGGCAAGTCCACGCTCCTGAACGCCATCGCCGGGTTCACCCGGCCGAGCGCGGGGGAGATCCTCGCCTTCGGCAAGCGCGTGGTCCAACCCGAGCCAGCGCGGGCGATGGTCTTCCAGGAATACGCGCTGTTTCCCTGGATGACCGTGCGCGAGAACGTCTCCTTCGGGCTGCAGATCCGCGGCGACCGCGGCGCATGCGAAAAAGCGGACGCGCTGCTCGACAAGCTGGCGCTGCGCGGATTCGGCGACCGCTATCCGAAGGACCTTTCCGGAGGCATGCGGCAAAGGGTTGCCCTTGCCCGCGCGCTGGCACTCGACGCTCCAATGCTGCTGATGGACGAGCCTTTCGGCGCTCTCGACGCGCTGACCCGCCGGTCGATGCAGGACGAGCTCCTCCGCATCTGGACGGAGCTGAAGCAGACCATCGTGTTCGTGACGCATGGCATCGAAGAGTCCCTACTGCTCGCTGACCGCGTCGTCGTCATGACGTATCGTCCCGGAACGGTGAAGAAAATCGTGCCCGTCGCGCTTCCCCGCCCGCGCGACGAAGCGACGCCCGAGTTCGCCGACGCCCTGCGGTCAGTCACCCGGCTCGTCCGTGAAGAGCAGCTCCGCCACGAACGCGATCAACGGGCCTGAGCCCGAAACGGCTCTTGCCCCATTTGCGAAAATCAAACATTCCGCTGGAAAGAACCTGTCGTGCCGCTGCTTGACAGACGATCGTCGCAACTCGTACTGTCGCGTGCCGTAGTAATTGTTCGTTCCGCCTGCCGCAGACCATAGTCGCTCAACGCAAACCCACCTCGCTTTCGGGCGCGCCCGGAGGATGGATGCCGGCACCCAATATCGCAGCGAAAGAGCTCCGCCGCGTCGTCATTGCCGCAGCGGTCGGAAACATCATCGAGTGGTACGACTTCTACATCTTCGGAAGCCTGGCCGCGATCCTCTCGGTCAAGTTCTTCGAAAAGAGCCACCCCGTGGCCGCGTTCCTCAGCACGGTGGCGCTCTTCTCCATCGGGTTCCTCATCCGGCCGCTCGGCGCGTTCGTGTTCGGCTGGGTGGGCGACAAGGTCGGCCGCAAGTACACGTTCCTCGTCACGCTGAGCGGCATGGGTCTCTCCACGGCGCTCATCGGCGTGATTCCCACGTACGCCAAGATCGGGATCCTGGCGGCGATCCTGCTCTTCGCCCTGCGCCTCATCCAGGGCCTCTGCCTCGGCGGCGAATACGGCGGCGCCATCACCTACGTCGCGGAGCACATCTCGGACGCCAAGCGCGGTTACTACACCGGATGGCTCCAGACCTCGCCCACGCTGGGGATCGTCGTCTCGCTCGCGGTGATCATCGGCACCCGCACCGCGCTCGGTACGGAACAATTCAACGACTGGGGCTGGCGGATCCCGTTCATCATCTCCCTGCTGCTGGTCATGATCGCCGTCTACATCCGGCTCTCGCTGCAGGAGACGCCCATCTTCCAGGACATCAAGGCGAGGGGGCAGACCGCGACCAATCCATGGCGTCAGGCGTTCCTCAGCAGCAACGTCAAATACGTCGGCATCGCGACCATCGTCGTCCTGGGACAGGGCTGCGTCTGGTACAGCGGTCAGTTCTGGGCGCTCTACTTCTTGCAGACGGTGAAGAAGCTGGACGTCCTGACCTCCAGCTATATCGTCGGTGCTGCCCTCCTCATCGCCACACCGACGCTGATTTTCTGGGGCTGGCTCTCCGACAAGATCGGGCGCAAGCCGATCATCCTCGGCGGGATGGCCCTCGCCTCGCTCACGTACTACCCGCTCTACTCCGTGCTCGGCCGGGTCACGAATCCCGGGGCGGTCAACTACGCGATCGCCATTCTCATCGTCGCGATCCTGGTCAATTACGTGGGGATGACCTACGGCCCCATCGCGGCGTTCCTCGCGGAATTCTTCCCGGGGCGCATCCGCTACACTTCGGTCTCGGTGCCGTACCACATCGGCAACGGCTGGGGAGGGGGTCTCGTGCCCATCATCACGACCTCCGTGTATCTCTCGACAGGGAGCGTGGGCGCAGCGCTGATCTATCCCATCGCTCTCCCCGCCGTTTGTTTCGTGCTCTCGCTGTTCCTGATGCCGGAGACGAACAAGATCAGCATCTGGGAGCCGATCCACGTCTCGGAGAGGAAGGCCGAGGAGGCGCGGCTGGCACGCGAAGCAGCATCACGTCCCGCGTAAGCGGGACGTGCTAGGCTTCATCAGTCGGAAGCAATCATCGCCAGCCTGCGGGCGGAGCCCTGAATGGCGGTTTTCCTGCAGTCCGTCCTCAGCGGCATCCTCATCGGCGGCGTCTACGCGCTGACCGGCATCGGGCTGACGCTGATCTTCGGCGTCATGCGCGTGATCAACTTCGCGCAGGGCGAGCTGGTGATGGTGGGGATGTACTGTACGTTCTGGCTCTTCGTACTGCTGGGAATCGATCCGTTCCTCTCGGTGGTATTGACCATGCCGGCACTGTTCCTGCTCGGGGCGCTGCTGCAGCGCACGCTGATCAACCGCGTGCTCGACGCCCTGCCGCAGAACCAGATCCTGCTCACCATCGGCATCGGGCTCGTGCTCTCGAACACGGCGATGCTGGTCTTCACCAGCGACTACCGGATCCTCTCCACCAGCTACTCTTCGTCGAGCGTAGCGCTGGGCGTCATCCGGCTCTCCAAGCCGCTGCTCTTTTGCTTCCTGATCACGGCCGTCATCACCGCCGCGCTCTACTGGTTCCTGGTGAAGACGGACACCGGGCACGCCATCCGCGCCACCGCGCAGGATCGCGACGCGGCGCAGTTGATGGGCGTGAACGTCCGTTACATGGGCGTGCTCGCGTTCGGGCTGGGGTCCGCGCTGGCCGGGGCCGCCGGAGCGCTGGTCGCGCCCATCTACTACATCTATCCGCAGGTCGGCGGCGCCTTCACGCTCAAGGCGTTCGTGGTGGTCGTGCTGGGCGGGATGGGCAGCATCATCGGGGCGACCCTGGGAGGCATCCTCGTCGGGATGAGCGAGAGCCTGGCCGCGTCCTACATCGCTGCCGACATGAAGGACCTCTGCGTGTACGTCATCTTCCTGCTCGTCCTGCTGCTCAAGCCTTCGGGCCTTCTCGGAAAGAGCCGCATGTGAGAACGCTCCTCCCCTGGGCCATCGCCGCGGTCGTGCTCGCCCTCATCCCCCTCTGGGTGCAGAGCCCCTACGCGCTGCACATCTTCATCCTGCTCTTCATCGCCATCGCGCTCGGGGAGAGCTGGAACGTCATCGGCGGCTTCGCCGGGCAGTACTCGGTCGGCCACGCAGCCTGGTACGGGCTCGGCGCGTACGGCGCGTTCATCCTGCTGCAGCGCAAGGCGATCGCGCCATGGTTCGGCGTCTGGGTGGCCGTCGCCGCCGCGGTGATCATCGCGGTGGTGGTCGGGTGGATCACCTTCCGGTTGCGAGGCCCTTACTTTGTGCTCGCCAGCATCGCGGTCGCGGAGATCATCCGGCTGGCCGCCCTGAACTGGAAGGAGTTGACCAACGGAGCCGAAGGCATCCTCGCTGCCGACGTGCCGCCGCTCCGCCTGGGCGGAACGGTGATCACCGACTGGAACAGCAAGACGCCTTTCTTCTACATGGGTCTCGCGATGGCGCTGTTCTGCATCGCGGTGAACTTCCTGGTGAAGCGGAGCAAGCTCGGGTACTACCTGCAGGCCATCCGTGAAGACCAGGACGCGGCGCACTCGCTCGGGATCCCCCTCACCCTCTCCAAGAACACCGCGCTCGCCATCTCCGCGGCCTGCACCGCGCTGGCGGGAAGCTTCGCCGCCTTCTACGTCGGGTTCATCGAGCCCCAAGGCGTGTTCGGGATCGAGGTATCCATCCAGAT
>VBKQ01000050.1 GCA_005879505.1 Deltaproteobacteria bacterium | reverse complement strand
GAGGAAGGCGAGGAAGTTCTTCTCCGGCACCTTGTTGAGCCGGTAGATGACCATCTCCGTCATCCAGGCATACAGCTCGAGCAGCGTGACGCCCGGGTCCGACGCGTTGTGGTTGGTCCACTCCGGGCAGTAGCGCGGGATGAGGCGCACGGCCTCGTCCACGATCTGCTTCCACGAGCGGTCGTCGAGATTCGGAACCGGCAGGGACATGGGTGAAGCTCCGAAGAGGCGCGACTCAGCTGCCCGTCAGGTAGAAGGGAAAGACCAGGTTGTGGATGCTGTTGGTGGCGCGGATCTCGTAGCGCACGTCGACCAGGATCCGCTCCGCGCTGTCCGGGTCGGGCAGGGCCTCCACCTGGATGTTGCGGATTCGGAACTCGTGTTTGGCGAGCGCCTCTTCCACGTGGTGCCCGACCAGCGTCTGCGTGGCGGTGTTGTTCGGCGCGAAGACGAAGTCGTGGACGCGGCACCCCCACTCCGGCCGCATCTGCCGCTCGCCCAGCGCGGTGCCGATGATGATGCGCACCGACTCCTCGATGTTGGCCTCGTACCGGCTGAGCTGGATGGCGCCGTTCGGCCCCACGGAGAAGGGAAACTTGAAGCCGACGCCGAGGAAATTGCTCATCGAGACACCTGATGCGCGCGCCGGCTATGCGGCCGCGATCGCCACTTCCACCACCCGCTTGCAGTTGGGACAGGTCACGACCGTTCGACCCTGCCGTTCCTCGACCTGGAGTCCGTCGGGAGCGTTGCACTCGGGGCAGACGAGCCCGCTGGTGCGGCCCGCGTTGACGGCCTCGATGATCTCGTACCAGACCGATTCGAGCGCGGTCAGGCGATCTTCGGCGTGCTCATCCATTTCCGCCAAAGCCCCCTCGTTCGACACACCGGAGCATCTCAGCCTGGGCTGAATCCTGAGGAAACATGCTCTCGGGAGGCCGACCCATACCTCGCCCGGTGGGGTGCGATCAAGCCCCCGCCCGGTAGAGGCCGTGAGCGGCTTAGCGTCTCGGCTCCGGCGTCGACCGGGTTTGTGGAATGTCCCGCCGCGCCCGCCGTGCCGCCGATGGCACCGAGTCGTCAGCGAAGAAGAGAAAGAGCAGCCCGACGATCAGAGCCACCGCCGCCAGCGTCCCGACGCCAAGCGCGATCCACATTCCCCGGCTGCTGCGCGCCCGCGCCATCTCGGCGCGCTTGTCATTGCGCGTCCGTGTGTGGACTATCGCTTTCTTCGCCTCGTCGAGCTTGGCCTGGGCCACGCGCTGCGCAGCCTCGGTCTCCTCCGGCGTCATGATGTTCGTCGACGCCTTCTTGCCGGGGGGCGGCCGCCACTGGCCTGCGCCGGGGAATTCGGTCTTCCGCGCCGGTTCCGGCGGCGACAGCTCTTCGGTCCTTTCCTGGGCGGGATCGGCGGGTCGCGGCACGCCTTTGCACCCGGGGATCGGCGGAAGCGCCTGGCCCGGCTTGAGGACCGCTGTGCCGCCAGGCAGGTCGTCGCGGACGAACCGTTGCGGGGGCCCTCCCCCATCCGTGTCGATGAGCGTGTCGCCCGCCCCATCGGGGCGCACCGCGGCGGACTTCGCGAAGGCCTTGCCGCGATCTGCTGCGTTCGGCAGGAATTGCGTGCCGCCAGCCGAGGCGGCCAGATCCGGTACCGTCGCGGCAGACTCCGGAGGCGTCGCGCGCGGAGGCGTCCGCCGCGGCCCCGCGCCGGTCAACCGCGCCCGGTCGCTGTCGAACATGAGCTTTTGCTCTTCCTCGAGCTGGGCCCGAAACAAGCGGCTCATGAACTGCCCGAGCCGCTCCGGGGGCCTCGGCAGCACCACGCGCCGCAGGTCGTCCTGCATCTCGCAAGCGTCGGAATATCGGCGGTCGCGGTCCTTGGCGAGCGCATTGGCGATGATCGGGTCGAACGGGGCGTAGCCGGGATCGTACTCGGAGGGTGGCGGCGGCTCGTACCGCTGGATGGCCTCCAACGTCAGCACGATGTTGTTCTTTTGGAAAGGATTGATGCCGGTGAGCATTTCGTAAAGGGAGATCCCGATGGCGAAGATGTCGGAGCGCTTGTCCAGCCTCTTCGCCAGCGACTGCTCCGGGCTCATGTAGACGAACTTTCCTTTGATCATCCCGGCTTCGGTTTTGACCGTGCTCAGCTCCGACTTCGCGATTCCGAAGTCGATGATCTTCACGTCGCCGCCGTAAGAAATGAGGACGTTCTGCGGGTTGAGATCGCGATGCACCAGGTTCAGCGATCTGCCGGCCATGTCGGTCAGGTTGTGCGCGTAGGAAGCCCCGTCGCAGATCTGCTCCGCCAGGCTGCGGCACAGCTCGGCGGGAATCTTCTCCTTCCGCCGCATCGTGGTGTCGATCAGGTCGCGCAGCGATTTGCCCTGCACGTATTCCATGGCGATGAAATAAGCGCCGCTCTGCTGTCCGAGCTCGAAGACCTGCACGATGTTGCGGTGGTTCATCTGCGCGGCGAGCCGCGCTTCGCCGAGGAATGCCTCCACGAATTCCTTGCTCTCGGTGAGGTGGGAGAGGATCTTCTTCACCACCAGCATCTTCTGGAAGCCAGCCGGCCCTTGCTGCTTGGCCAGGAACACCTCGCCCATACCGCCCGCGGCGAGCTTCTTCATGAGGAAATACTTCCCGAAGGAGGTGCCGACGTCAGTCGATGCGGCTGCTTCGGGCATGATGGAAATCCTGGGAGCTGAGTCGAACGAGGGTAGCGTGGCCTTCGCACATGGGTCAAGAACGGCGGCCATTGCGGAAAAAACAGCGCAATTGGCCTGAGAGCGGAAACTTCGCGCGGCGTGGCGGGCCGGGTCGCGTTGACGAGAGCCGCGGGCGTTGGCTAACGTCGGTGCGCCCGACGCATCACCACAGAGCACCAAGGATCGGTTCCCCATGGCGTTGCTGCGCATCCTCAACGGGTCCCTGGAAAACCAGGAGGTCGAGCTGAGTCCCGACCCGATGACCATCGGGCGCGCCTCCGCGTGCAACATCCGCATCGCCGATTCCGGGGTCTCCTCCAAGCATGCGAAGATCTGGTGCGAGAACGGGCAGTATTTCCTGATGGATCTCGGGTCGACGAACGGAACGCTCGTCAATGAGAGGGATGTCGATCGGGAGCGGCTCAATGACGGCGACGTCATCACTTTCGGAATGACCAAAGCTTCCTTCGTCGGTGACCAGCCCAGACCGCGCCCGGGACCCGCGCGAGCGATGCCGCAGCGCGCCGCGATCGCGCAGGGACGGGGGCGCGGGGCAGGGATCGAGCCCGAGGTTGCGCCGGAGGGGATCGTCACCGACGAGCCGCGCGGGAACGCATTCCCTGCCTTGCGCAGGGAAGTCCGGACGCAGGACGAGGTCGAGATTGCCACGCTGCGCGGCAAGGTCTCCTTCTTCGAGGAGGAGAACCGCAAGCTCAAGGTGCAGATGAAGCAGGTGCAGGAGCAGGCCGCGCACGACGCGGCCGCCTCCGCCCGGGCGGACGCGGAGAAGATCCGCACGCTCCTCAAGCAGCGCGAGGACGAGCTGAAAAAGCTGCAGAAGGAGCTGGACGAAAAGGAGACGTACTACTCGCCCGCGGAGCTGGAGCGCGAGCGCAAGCGGATGGAGGGGGCGATCGAGGCCGACCGCCGGCGCGAGACGGAGACCCTGCAGCGCCAGATCAAGGAGGTCGAGCACCGCGTCGCCATCCGGGGAGCGGAGAGCGACACGGTCGCGCGGCAGCTGAAGGAAAAGGACGATCTGATCCGGATGCTCTCCGAGCGCGAGGACGAGCTGCAGACCGACATCAAGTCCCGCGACGAGAAGGTGGCTCAGGCACACGAGGAAGTGAACGCTGCGAAGGAGCAGTTGAACGCGGCCGCCGGCAAGGAAAAGGAGCTGAACGACAAGCTCAAGCAGAAGAACACCCAGCTCGCGCAGCTGGGAAAGGAGCGCGGCGAGCTGGTGCAGGAGCTGGCGAAAGCCCGGCAGATCATCGCCAAGCTAGGCGGGGCGGAGGAAGCGGCCGCGGCCGTCGAGGAGCAGAACCGCGCGACCCAGGCCATGCACGAGCGCATCGCTCAGCTCGAGGGCGAGCTGGCCAAGGCGCGCGACGCCGCGAGCGTGATCGGGGGCAAGCTGGACACCAGCGAGGCGACGCTGAATGACTTTCGCAAGCAGGTCGCGGACGCTGAGGCGCAGGCTGCCGAAGCGGGCGAGGCCCGGATGAAGGTCGAAGGACAGCTCTCGGAGCTGCTGCGCAGGTCCGGCGACCGCGACCAACACGAGAAGCAGACCGCGATGCTCAAGGCGGACCGCGATGC
>VBKQ01000049.1 GCA_005879505.1 Deltaproteobacteria bacterium | reverse complement strand
AAAGGCACTTCTTCTTCCCGGAAATCGCGCCGTGCGGGCTCCAACGTATAGAGCCGGGCCCCGTCGGCGCGGCCGGCACGTACGGAAACCACCAGATACCGGACGCCCGGCCAGAGGGGCTCCTCTCCGCCGCCCAAGGCCATGTTCCTGTCCTCGCTGGAGAAATAGGCGCCGGCGTCGGGATGCGAATGAACGATGCCCCACAGGTGGCCGCCCGCCCGCTCGGTCGCTTCCAAGGCGCGCAGCAGCGCCTTCGGATCCATTACGTAGCCGTCCCGCTGCGTCCGCGCGCTGGTCGCCGCTCCCTGAGCCGTACCGGCGACGTTCGCGATGGGCTGGAACCGCAGCGCCCCCGATGCGTCGGCGAGCAAGAGCCCGCAGCACTCGGCCGGATACGTGGAGTTAGCGTGCCGCGCGATCTGGTGCAGGACGTCGTCCGGGATCATGGCGGCGAGATGTAGCGGTCAGCGCGGTCGGGAAACAAGGTCACCACCACGCCGCGCTCGCCCCGACCGGCGAGCTCGTGCGCGACCTGCAACGCACCCACGGCCGCTGCACCGGCGCTGTGGCCAGCGAGAAGCCCCTCGTCGCTGATGAGACGCTCGGCCATGTCCCAACCGAGGTCCGTCGCGATGCTGAGCTTGCGGTCGATCTCGGACTCCTTGTAGATGCGCGGGACGATGCTCGAGGGCATGTGCTTGAGGCCCTCGAGGCCGTGCAGCGCCTCGGCGGGCTCCACCGCGATCACCTTCACGGCGCGATTGCGCGCTTTGAGGCCCCGCCCCGTGCCCATGATGGTGCCGCCGGTCCCGATGCCGATCACCGCATGGGTGACGCGCCCTTCGGTCTGGTCCCAGATCTCGCGCGCGGTGCCGAGCTCGTGCGCCCGCGGATTCGCCTCGTTCGAGTACTGATCGATGTAGAACCACTTCTCCGGCTCGTCCTCCACCAGCTTGCGGGCGAGCCGGATGGCTCCGTCGGACTGCTCCAGGGCATCGCTGAAGATGATCCGCGCGCCGAAGTGCCGAGCGATCCGCTTGCGCGCTTCGCTCACGTTGCCCGGCATCACAAGCGCGACGGGGATGTGGAGCGCGGCGCCGATCCATGCGTATGCGATCCCGGTGTTGCCGCTGGTCGAGTCGAGCAGCGTCCTCCCGCGCAGGGTCGAGACAGCTTCCTGCACCATGCGCAGCGCGGCGCGATCCTTCACGCTTCCGCCGGGGTTGAACCACTCCAGCTTGGCGTGGATCTCCACGCCAGGCGGCTCCAAGGAACGCAGCCGGACCATGGGCGTGTTCCCGACGGCCTGCGTGAGCGAATCCAGGATCACTTCGCGAGCACCTCGCGGATCGCATCGAGCGCCGCCTGCGCTCCTGCTTCCGCCTCTGCCCCCTCCGTACCGCCGGGTCCGGAGAGAAGATCGATCCTCTTTTCCGCAGGGCCGGTCAGCTCGGTCCAGGGAGCGAGCCGGCGCAGCTCGTCGTGCCAGGCCGGCTCATCGACGACGAGCCGGCCGCAGCCGGTCGCCGCGAGATACCGGGCAGCCCAGAGAGCGGCCCGCCCGCGGCCCTGCACATGGAACGACGCCGCGCCGACCTTGTCCTGATCGAACCCGTCCAGCAGCAGGTGCCGTGAGTAGCGCTCCTGCTGTTCGGCCGTCAGCATCCGCCGGCGATCGCCGGCACGATGGTGAGCCGGTCGCCTTCCCTCAGCTCCGTCCCCAGCCCCTTTGCGTGCCGCACGTCCTCGTCGTTGCGGAACAGGTTCACGTACCGGCGCAGGGCGCCCTTGTCATCGAGCAGCTTGTCCTTGATCCCCGGGTATTTGCGGGCCAGCTCCTCGAGTGCCGCCTGGACGGTCGCGGCGTTCTCGACGGCGACCTCGCCCTGGTTGGCGGTGAGCGGGCGCAGCGGGGCGGGAATCTTCACGGTCACGGGCATGGTCTCAGCTCCTTCGTTCGTAAGGATGCCGCCGTTGCGCAGGCGGCGCACGCGGGATCGCGCTTCAGCGAGAGAGGACGGTGCGTGCCGGTGCGGGCGTCCCAGCGGTGGAGCACGCCCGCTTCCGGCTGGCCGCGGAGGACAGCGAGGGCCGCGCGTGCCATGGCGGCGCCGACCAGGCCGCAAAGAGGCGCGAGCACGCCGGCTTCCGCGCAGGTGGGCGCGGCATCCGGAGGGCCTTCGAACAGGCAACGCAGGCAGGCGGTCCGGCCGGGAAGGACCGTGAGGAGCTGTCCGCTCCAGCCGAGCGCCGCCCCGTGCACCAGCGGAATGCCGCGGCGGACCGCTTCGTCGTTGGCGAGAAAGCGGGTCTCGAAGTCGTCGGTGCCGTCGAGGAGGACGTCGGCGTCCTTGAGCAGCTCGTTCGCGGTCGCCGCTTCGAAGCGAGCGACGCGCGCTTCCGCTCCGGTGCGCAGGGCGGCGATCTCCGCCTTCGGCGCCCCGATGTCCGCCTCGCCATAGAGGATCTGACGCGCGAGATTGGATCGCTCGACGCGGTCCGGGTCCACGATGACCAGCCGGATGCCGGCCTTCTCCTCGGCCAGGGCCAGAGCGGCGGGACATCCCAGTCCACCGGCGCCAAGGAAGACCGCCGTCTTCATGGCGACACGTCCAGGGAGAATTCGCGCTCGCCCGGGCCGCTGACGATCGCGACTCCGCCATGTTCCTGTGCCCAGGCCGCGGCCGCCGCGCCTGCGTGGCCGGCGAGCAGTCCGAGCTCGCGCGCGACGCGGGCCCGCGCCGCCGCCGCATCCGCGCGCGTCACCGCGACGCGCTCGATCTCCGACGGCAGGTCAGCGGACCGCGGCAGATCGGGTAGTTCCGACTCGGACGCGACCAGCGTCACCCCCCTCACCGTAAGCCAGCGCCGGCGAAGGGCACTCAGGATCCCGAGCAGCGCCGCGCCGTCGGCCGCCGGGCAGACGACGAGCAGAGGCGCCTCCAGGAGCTGCGCAACCAGCTCCGCTCCGACCGTCCGGGCGAAGACGGCGGGGTCGGGCCTCCAGGGCTCCCCCCGAGGCGCGATGCGCGCTCCCCAGATGCGGAGCGCCTCGCGCATCTCGTGCGTGACGACCCCGCGCAGCGCGAGCTCTCCTCCATGGCGCGCAAAGGAGAGCGCCTGGTTTCCGGTCAGCTCGACTCCATCGTCCGGCCGCGGAGCGCGATCGGAGACCGCCCCCCGGGGCCGGAAGAGCTCGAGCTTGAGGAGCGCGCTGCCCCAGCGCAGAAGTGGCGTCATCTGGCGTTCCTCGGTGCGGCCGGGCAGGATAGCAGTGATGACGCGCTGGGCAACCCTGCTCGCCCTGCTCGCGGCGCCGTGCCGCGAGCAGGCTCCGCCGGCGCCCGCGGCCGGGTCGTGCCTCGATCGGCAGCTTGCAGCGAAGGGATTGAATCCGTTCGGGGATCGCCCGGACACCATGTACGCGGGCGGGACACCGCTGTTCGACGAGAAGACCGGCCGGTCGATACCGCGCGAGCAGTACGTCTTCAGCCGTCATCCGGAGATCGCGCGCGCCTGCGCGGCCGACGCGGGCCCTTGATTGCCGGTCGACCGAGCGCGCTGCTATCGTCGCGCGCCCATGGCGGAGACCGGAGCCTTGGTAGGCGGCACGCCCGCGCGCGGGGGGTTGTTCGCAGGTCCTTCCGAACGTACCGAGCGATCGCGCCTGTTCCGAGAGGATCGTTTCCTCACCCGCGCCCGCGCCCTGTTCTACGCGCGCCTCGCGTTTCTCGTTCTCGGTCTCGGCGTCATCGGTGTTCCGTCCTGGTCGGCGGCCTTTGGCGTCGGGGGGCCGAAGGCGTTTGCGGTCTACCTGGTGATGGTGGCGTACAGCGCGGCGAACTACGTCTTCCTCGCGCGCAAGACGGTCGGGAAGGCGCTCACCTTCGCGACCCTCTGCGCCGATCTCTGCGTCCTGGTCTGGCTGGTGAGCATCACGGGCGGACTGCGCAGCCCGCTGCTCGCGGCGCAGCTTCTCTTCACCATCCTCTTCGTGGTGCTCTTCCCCACCCCGTTTTCCGTCGTCCCGCCGCTGCTCACGTTTCCGGTGGTGGCAAAGCTCGACCAGGTCCTCGGCGGGCATGCGGCGGTCCAGATCGATCTCTTCATCCTGCTCTGGTACTCGGCGATCAACTGCATCCTCGTCTACGTGATGGTCTATCTGAACGAGCGCGACCGCCTGAAGCACCGCGAGCTGCAGAAGCTGTCCTCGGCGCTGCGCGACATGGCCATCGTCGACGAGCGCAACCGGCTGGCCCGCGAGATCCACGACGGGCTCGGCGGCGTGCTCTCCTCGGTGGTGATCCAGAGCGAATACCTGTTGAACATGATCGACGGCTCGGAGGTCCGCGCGCGGATCTCCGGCAGCTCAGAGGCGCGCGCGGCCATCCTGCCCACCATCCGCAAGGAGCTTTGCGACCTGCACCAGGCGGCGGAGGACTCGATCGAGGAGCTGCGCCGCAGCCTGCGGATGATGAAGGAGGACTTCG
>VBKQ01000542.1 GCA_005879505.1 Deltaproteobacteria bacterium | reverse complement strand
ACGCCGAGCTTCGGATAGTCGTGAAAATCGGCGTACGAGTAGTCGTACCGCGCCCACTGACCGATCGGATCGCCGCTGCGCGAGACCGCGACGCAGACGTGATAAGGGCGCTGCGGCTCGCGGGTGTTCGCGAGCTGCGCGATCAGCCACCGGTCGGCGAGCGGATCGTAGAGGACGATGCCATCGCCGTCGCCGCGCTCTTCGCACGCGCCCCCGAAGCCAGCGAAGAGCGTCCGGGTGGGGATCGGTCCGAACAGCGTCCGTCCGTCCTTGCCGAAAACCGCGAAGCTGGCGTTCACGATCTGCACGTAGTGCGACGGGCCTACGTCCCCCTGGGGATCCGGTGGAACTCCGTTGACTTCGAAAGGCCTGGTATTCACGCCGAGAAAGCCGAGCCCGATCCCGTCGAAGTTGGTGGAGGTCCGCGGCAACAGGAGCGGTGCGACGCTCGCCTGGAGCACCGGGTCTTGCTGTGGCGGCGCTGCCTGGACCTGGTGCGGAACGCGCCCGGGTCCATGCTCGACTTCTCCCTCGTCTTCCGCCGGCGCCACGGCGAGCAGCGTGAGCGGCGCCGAGACGTCGCTGCGGTCCGCGTGCAGGACGTGCGCGCGCGCCGGCTGCGGCGCTGCCAGGCCGGTCACGGGGACGAAGCACAGCAGCAGCGAAGCTGCCAGGCGCATTCCAGTACGCTAGGAGCGTCCTTCGTGCGCGGCGTCCCCGGTCCGGGCGAAAGACGCGAAAAGCTTCCGGTTTCGGACGCGGACCGCCTGTGCGTTTGTGTACTTTCTCGCTAAGCCGCCTTCGGCGGTCGGCGACTACACGCCGAGGAACGCCGCTTTGACCTCGCTGTTGGCGAGCAGGTTCTCGCCGGTCCCGGACAGCGCGATCTTGCCGGTCTCCAGCACGTACCCGCGCGCGGCGATGCGCAGGGACTGGTAGACGTTCTGCTCCACCAGCAGCACCGCCGTCCCCTGCGCGTTGATCTGCGCGATGGTATCGAAGATGGTTCGCACCAGCAGCGGGGAAAGGCCCAACGAGGGCTCGTCGAGCAGCAGCAGCCGGGGCCGCGCCATCAGGCCACGCGCGATGGCCAGCATCTGCTGCTCCCCGCCGGAGAGCGTTCCCGCCAGTTGCCCGATGCGCTCCTTCAAGCGGGGTCATCTCCGGGAACACGCGGCGGGCCTCCGGAACGTGCACGACGCCGAGCTCGACGACATGGTGGGGCGCGAGGCGCGTGAGATCGTGCCCGTCGAACACCATGGTGCCGGCGCGCGGCCGCAAGAGGCGCGAGATGTTGCGCAGCGTGGTGCTCTTGCCCGCGCCGTTGCTTCCCACCAGCGTGACGATCTCGCCGGCGTTCACGCTCAAGGAGACGCCGCGGAGCACCTGCACGTCACCGTAGGCAAAGTCGAGATTCCGCACTTCCAGCAGCGGAGTCATGCCTTCGCGCCTCCGCTGTCGCCGAGATACGCGGCCATCACCCGCGGGTCGTTCACGACCTGTTGCGGCGAGCCTTCGGCGAGCTTCTCGCCGGAGTTGAGCACGACGATCCGGTCGCAGGTCCGCACGATGGCCTTCATGTCGTGCTCGATCACCACCTGCGTCAGCCCGCGCTTCTTGACGTCGAGGATCAGACCGATGATCTCCTCGCTCTCGCGCGCGTTCAGGCCGCCCATCACCTCGTCGAGAAGGATCATCCGGGGCTTCGTCGCCATCACGCGCGCCAGCTCCAGTTTCTTGCGCTCGCCGATGGGCAACCCTCCCGCGAGCACGCCGGCGCGTTTCTCCAGCCCCACCACCCGCAGCTGCTCGAGGGCGATCTCCTTCGCCTCCGGCACGGAGTTCGTGTGGCAAAGCGCCCCCACCACCGTGTTGTCCAGCACCGTCAGCTTGGCGAGCGGCCGCACCTTCTGCCAGGTGCGCGCCATCCCAAGCCTGCAGACCTTGTCCGGCGGAAA
>VBKQ01000365.1 GCA_005879505.1 Deltaproteobacteria bacterium | reverse complement strand
CGCAGCGTCTCTTCTCGCGTCTTGCCGAGCCGCAGCTCGCGAATCGCAATGCTCAGCTCTTCGCGCAGAGGACCCTGACGGCCTTTCTCGACCACCTTGGCCAGGGCAGCGGTGAAGTCGAGCCCGGCCTCGACGCTGAGCGTGAGCAGATCGACGGCATACGGCAGCGCGCGCACGAGGGAGCGCTGCCGGGCTTTCATGCGATCGCGCAGCCAGATCAGGGGATACGCCGCGCCGCCGATCAGGCCGAGGAACCAGGCCCCAAAGCCCAGGCGCAGACAAAGCGAGAGCGCGGCGGCCCCGGCGAAGAACAGCAGCGCCGTGACCTGCATCAAAGCGACCACCTCGGTGGCCGTGAGCTCCAAAGGACGGCCCGCCTTTCGCAGCCAGCGATCGATCCTCGCGAGGGGCAGCGCCGGTACCCAGCGCTCGTTCGCCTGGGCGATCGGCAGGATCGCCGCCGAACGCAACGCCGCGAAGACGCCTCGCGGTCCGCCGGTCCGGAGCTGGACCGCGCGAGATGGCGGTCCCACCGCTAAACGGCCGTACAGCGCGCCAGCGGCGAGGAATGCCGCGGAGGCGAACGCGGCCGCGAGCAGCGCGGCGGAAACCTGGAGGATATCGGGGGTCACGTCGATCATATGTCCACGGCGACGATGCGCCGGATGGCGACGAAGCCCGCCGCTTGCAGGACCACCACGGCGCCGACCAGCAGATATCCGTAAGCGCTCTCGAACATCGGCGCGATCAAATCGGGCCGGTAGGAGTCGAGGAACAGTCCGATGAAGAGCGGCAGCGAGGCGACGATCAGCCCCTGGAGCTTTCCCTGGCTGGTGAGGGCGGCGATCTTCCCCTCCAGCCGGAAGCGCTCGCGGATGGTCGCGCCGATCGCATCGAACATCTCCGCGAGATTGCCGCCGAGCTGCCGGGCGATGCCGGTCGACGTCGCGACCAGCTCCAGATCCTCCGAGAGGACCCGATTCGCCATCGCCGCGAGCGCCTCGTCCAGGGGCACGCCCAGCTTCACCTCCTTCGTGACCAGCCCGAACTCCTGCCGCAGCGGCCGGTCCGCATCGCGGCCGGCATGCTCGATGGCCACCTGGAGCGTCTGCCCGGCGCGCAGCGCATTCGCCATCTGCTGCAGCGCTTCGGTGAGCTGAGCATCGAATCGCCGCACCCGCCGGCGCCGGTAGGCCGCGATCGCGGCCGCGGGCGCGAAGAAACCCGCTACGGCCGCGAGCGACGCGCAGGAAGGTCCAGCGATCCAGGCGCCGGCGACCGCGAACACCAGCATCGCCGCGAGGTTCAGGCGGACGATCTGTCCTGGCTCGACGAACAGGAACATCGCGCTGAGATCGTGCACCGAACGCGCGACGTAGCGCTTCTGGTACTGCTCGAAGGCCTTGCGCAGCACCTCCGAAGCGAGAAAGGAGAAGAAGAACACCGAACCTCCACAGAGGAGGAACACGGCCGCCGCCGCCATCATGGCCCTCGCGCCGCCACCTTCGACTCCCCTCGGTTTCCACGGATGATCTGGATGGTTCGATAACGCTTCTGCTGCAGCTCGCCGGCACGATCGCCGGTGAACAGGGTCTTCTGATCGACGACGCTGCGCTTCTCCTGCGAGTCGAGATCGTCCGGGTTCCGCAGCAGCAGGGTGAGCGTGCCGAGCTCCTGCGCGAGGGTGAGCATCTCCGCCTCCTCGGGGAGCGCCAGCACCGTCACGGTGGCGAATCTCTTGTCCTCTTCCGCGATGTTGGTCGTGTTAGCCGTGATCCGCCCGGTCGCGAGCACCACGACGTTCTGCAGCAGGGTCATGGTCCGAAGCTGCTGCGTGTCCGGATCACGGAAGCTCCCGATCACGTCGACGTGATCGTTCGGCCGCACCCAGAGCCCCACCGCATTCTTCTCCTGGACGTCGATGGTGACGGCGCGGCCCTTCGGGCTGATGAGCGTGGCAAGGTCCGCGTCGCGAGCGGATTCGAAGTGGCTGACGAGGATGGGATCGCCGGCTTTCAGCGGCACCAGCAGGCGTTGCCCGACCGGCGTCTGCTGCTCCGACGAGCCGTGCTCGTCGGCCTGGATGAACGAGCCGGTGACGAATTTCGCCGGCATCTCCTTGACCGCGACCATCTCCGCCGAAAGCTCCGTTCCTTCCGCGACGTCGACCTTGGCGCAAAGCACGTTCACCGTCTGCCAGCGGTCGCGCGCGCCCCGCTCCCGGGCGCGGAGCGCCGCCCAGGCCGTGGCGCCCGCGAGCAAGCCTAGCGCGAGCGCGATGAGAAGAGGGTTCTTGCCGGAGAGCACTCGACCTCCGCCGCCGTGGCGAGGATGCTACGCGGACGCGGACGGGCGGCGCGACGGTCGATCGACCGATGAGATCACACGCGAAGGGGCTCAGCGTATTCTAGTGCTCGGCGGGCGCCACCGGCGGGTCAACTGCGCGCAGCGCGCGCCGCGCCGCCGCCAGCGCCGTCGTCTCCGACGGATAGAGCCTCGCCAGCTCGTCGCGGACCTCTTTCGCCTCGTCGAATCGGGCCACGGCGGAGAGGCACTCGACGGCGTGGGCCAGGTCCCAAGCCGCGGCGCCGGGGTCTCCGTCGCGGCTACGCATCGCGGCGGCATCGCGGTAGAGCGACGCCGCGAGCAAGTAGTTGCTCGAATGGCGCGCTTCCTGTGCCTTGGCTTCGGCTCCGGAGGCGCCAGGCGCCGGGCCCGCGGCCTGCGCGGGCTGCGACTCTGCCTTGGATACCGGGACTGGGGAAGAATCGCGTCGTGGCCGCACCGCGGCGGCCGCGGGAGGCTCGACGGAAGCACTGGACGGCTCGGCACGCGAAACAGCAGCGACCTGCGGGGGCGATGAAGGCGTGGACGGCGCCGGGCCCGAAGCGGCGGCGACCTGCTCGCCGGATGAAGGCGTAGGCGGCGGTCGCGGACGAATGGCGTCCGCCGCGCCTTCCTTTGCCTGCAGCGCCGCCTTCTTCCGGACGGAGACCACCGCGTCGCCGCCGCTGCCCCGGAGGTTTCCGCCGGACGCGGCATCGTGCTGCGCGGGCCGGCGCATCGGCAGCTGTGCGACTTTCTCCGACGACTTCTCCGGAGCCACAGGCTTGGCGGCGCGATCCCTCTCCTCGGCCTGGTCCTTCGCCCGTTTTCCCTCGGCATCGCGCAGCGCCGAGTCGAGCGTCTGCGGCGCCGCCGGCTGTACGCGAATCTCGAACTCGCCGGTGCGCACTGCTGCCGCCGCCTTCTCCGCGTTCCTGCGCGTCTCCAGCGTATTGCTCACGACCAGCGCCAACGCCGCCGCGGCCGCGACCGACCCTCCCACCGCGGCGCGGACGACCCAACGCGGCCTGAGGCGCTCGATCGGGCGGGCCTTCACCGGGCCATGGGCGTCGACGCGCGCTGCGTCGAGCCCCATCGCGCGGACGGTGCCGGTCACCTCGATCACCTGCCCGACGTTCCCGTCGTGCTCGAGCTGCGCCTGGGCGCGCGCCGCGCGAAGGATGGGCTCGTCGAAGGCCGGCGACGGCTGCTCCAGCTCGCGCAACGGCGCCGCCATGCGCCGCGCCTCGTCCAGCACCGCTTTCTCCTGGCGGCACTCGGCGCAGCCGGAGAGGTGGCTCTCCACCTCCGCGGCGCGAGTCGCATCGAGCTCGCCATAGGCGAGGTCGAGGAGCAGGTCCTGGGACTCGGTGTGCGTCATGCCCTCCCCAGTCTCACGTCCACGACCGGCTCGTCCGAGGCGGCCTCTTCCGAGACACCCGCCGCGGCGAGCGCCTTGCGCAACCCCTCCAGTGCGTAGCGCATGCGGCTCTTCACCGTGTTCTCGTTCACCCCGACCATCTCGGCGATCTCCCGGAACGGCACTCCCGCCTGTTCGCGGAGGACGAACACCTCGCGCTGCTCCGGCGGCAGGCCGAGAAGCGCCTGCTGCAAGAGGGGCCTGATCCTGGCGCTCGCAGCCGCGCGCTCTGGGTCGATCTCGCGACCCGGCACGGAGTCGACCATCGAGGGCTGGCCGTCGGGCCCTTCCGCGTCGAGGCTGTCCGCGCGGCGGAAACGATCCCGCCGCGACTGGTCGATGCAGAGATTGCGCGCGACTGTGTACAGCCAGGTCTGGAAGCGCGCGCGCCTTTCCCAGGCCGGCGCGCCCTTGACGATTCGCAGGAAGGTCTCCTGCGCCAGATCCTCGGCCCTTTGGCGGTCGCCCAGCATACGCAAGAGGAACGTGAACAACGGGGCGCGGTGCCGGCGCAAGAGGGCCTCGAAGGCCCCCGGGTCGCCCTGCTGGTAAGCGGCCAGCAGCTCCTCGTCGGTGAGTTCCTGTGCCATCTCAACGCGCCGGTGGCGCGCCCGATCTAACTAACACGAACCACGGCCGGCGCCCGAGCAGCGGATCGGCGTGTTCACGGCAACACGGAGCGCGCCAACTACACAGAAACGCGCGCTTCCGACTCGACGCCGTGGTTGTTCACCGGCGGGCGGAAGCCGGTCGGCTTGCGAGGCAACACGAGCTCGCCCGCCGAGCCGTTGCCGCCGCGGAGGCAGTGGATGAGAAGGCGCACCGCCCGGGCATCGAAGTGACGCGCGCCGGCCTCCTCGAGAAGCTGATCGATGGCCCCGCGGGCGTTGAACGCGTGGGCCCGGTACGCTCGCGGCGCGATCAGCGCCGCGAAAGCGCTCGCCACCGCGACCAGATCGAGCCCGCGCAGCGGCGGGTTGCCCTGCACCCGCGGATATCCGAAGCCGGCGCGCGCGTGATGGAGCAGGGCGGCGTGGACCGCCGGAGCGTCCCCCAGGGTGCTGGCGAGCAGGAGCGCCCCGAGCAGCGGATGGTCCTCGAGGGACATGGCCTCGGAAGGCGTCAAGTGCTCCCGCTTGAAGCGCAGCCGCAGCGCCGAATGCCTCATCCCGATGTCGTGCGTAAGCGCACCCCCGACCAGACGCGACAGGCCCGGCGCCATCCCCAGCGCCGTGCGGAACAGCCGCGCCGACACCAGCGCCGTCCAGATCGCATGCTGGTACCGGGCCGGGTCGTCCCGCCGCAGCGCTTCCAGCTCGTCCCAGATCTGCTGCGGGAAGCGCAAGTCCGATAGCACGTCCGCCACCAGCGCCCGGTGTGGTTCGTTGCCCACCAGATGCTGCAGCGCCGGGGCTTCGAAGGCCTGGAGGACCGCTTCCGCGCAGGTGGTCTCGAATAGCGGTCTCTCGCGCTCTCCGCGCGGCGCCTTTGCCGCAGCGTCCTTCAGCCTGCCCAGATCGACGATTTCGCCGCGGGACGCTACGAGCCTTCCGTCCGCCGAAAACAGGTCCCGGGTGAGGACCATGCCCGACAACGAGAAATCCATCGCGCCCTCGAGGGCCCAGGGGGAGGGGGGAGGGCCCGAGTGCCAGGAAACGTAATCGTGCGTTGCCGGTACGAGACAAGGAACCGGGGTGGCTCCGGGTCCTACGTTTCCGCCGTCTCGATGGATGGCCCGGAGGCGCCGGCTGAGGAGATGTCGGATTCCGCCGGGGAAGCAGCCGCCGCGGCGCCTTGCGCGAGGCTCTCGCGGATCTCGGCCCGCAGGTCGTCGGGCTCGATCAGCTGGTTGCGGTTCAGGATGCGGACGAGCGCGGCGAGCAACCGGAGCGCGCCCACGCCGTCGCTCGGCTCGACGCCGATGGACGCTAGGGCGCCGAGATCCGCGGGCGACAAGGGAGTCGAGCCCTCGAAGGTACCTTCCAGGAACTGTTCCGCCGGGTCGGCGGGAATACCTTCCTCCATCGACACGGTGCCCTCGCCCCGCCATTGCTCGGCGGACTCTTCCTGCGCGGCCGCGCTCTCCACATGAACTTCGGCGCTCTCGTCGTCCGCGCCGACCGGATTGGCGAATTCTTGCGTGCTCGAGTGGCGGCGATGAACGGCGGGTGGCTCTTCCCGATCGGGCGTCGGCACAACACCCGCAAGCGGATCGCCCGGCCCCGTACCGACGGCGAGGGGATCTGCTGGCGCAGTGCCGGCGAGAGGATCGTCCGTCGCGGCCCATGCATCAGGGACCTCCGCTTCGTGCGATTCGGCGGGTCCGGCCGCCGATGCAGTCTGCTCGGGGGCCCGATCGCCCTCCTGCCCGGCAGCGTTCCTCTGCTCCGGCGCCGCGACGTCTTCTGACCAGACGGGAGCGGCCTGTGCCTCCGGATCAGCCCCGATCTCCTCGAGGGCGCCGAGGATCGCGTCGGTGGGCAGCGCGATGCTCGTCGATTCCATGGCCTGCTCGGCCTGCGGCACGCCCCAAGCGAGGTCCTCAGCGGGTTCCTGGCCCGTCCAGTCCGCCACCACCGGCGCGCCGTCCGAACCGCCGTTTGCTGGCGGGTCCGCCCAGCCTCCGGAAGCGGCCGTCACGATCGCTCCGGTCCATCCGGTGGAACCCTGCGGTTCCGCAGGCTGGCCCCAATCCGCTGCCGCGCTCGCGGCCCGGGCGCTCGATGAAGGTGCATCCCATGCCTGGGATGCGCTCGATTGGGCTTGCCACTCCAGCGCCTCCGGCCCGGCTTGCGGATCCGCATTGGGGCCGGCGGCCGCGTGCGCGACGCTTGCCGAGACGAGCCCCTCCACCTCATCGCCCGCGAAGCCCTCTCCTGTCACGGCCTCCTGTCCCACCACCGCGTCGCCGAACTGCGAATGCGCGGCGATGGGCTCGAGCCCCAACTCCTGCCCGTCGTACTCGGGCAGCTCGACCGGGTCGGGTACGGCGGGGGGCGGAGGCGGCGCTGCGGTCGCTGCGTCGGGCTCGATCTCCTCGAGCTTCTGCGCAGGTGCGGCGGGTTTCGCCGCAGGGATCGGCGGGGGAATGTACGGCGCCGCTCGGGGCGCGCCCGCAGCCGGCGCGGGGGCCGGCGGATCGATCCGGCGCGGGAAGCCGGCTACCGACCCGGCGGGCGTTCCCGGCGTGACGGTGGGAGGGCCGGCCGGGGCGGGCCGCGGGACCTTGTCGGTCGGCTCCTTCTTCTCTTCCCCGCCGCCGTAATGAGCCTGGATGGCCGCGACGACATCGCCGTCGCCGGCCAGCATGGGCTTGATCCGCTTGCCGGTGTGAAACGCGAGCTGGTCGACCGCCGACAGGTTTGTCGGATCGCTCATGGCGATGGTCACCACCTCGCTTCGCCCGGAGCCGGTCAGCTCATAGGGAAAGACGTGCAGCTTCTCGGCGACCTGCTTGCTGACACACTTCACCGCGCGCGGATCGATCTTCAAACCCGCGAGCCGAACGCTCTGCATCCCGAGGTGCTTGGCCAGCGCGGATATCATCGCCTCCTCGCTGCAAAACCCCTTCTGTACGAGGATGCCGCCCAGCTTGCCGCCCCACTGCTTCTGGTGTCCGAGCGCGCTCTGGAGCTGGTGCTCGTCGATGACTCCCAGTTCGGTGAGCAGCTCTCCGAGGCGCTTGCGCGGCGGCATCGTGTTCCCGTCCTTACCGCTTGACTCGCGCGAGGTATTCGTCTCGCGAGAAGACGCCCTTCTCGATCAGCAGCTCGACCATCGCCTTGAGCGCGGCCACCGACCTGCGCTGCGTCTCTTCCACGCCGCGCAGCACGTCTACCGCGCTTTCTCGCGCCGGCGGCGAGGCAGCAGCCTTTCCTTTCGGCACCGGCGTCTTCCTCGCGCGCATGTCGACGACCGTGTCGCCCGCGTTGTTCACGATCTTCATGCCGGGCTCCTCGCCGACCTCGTCGCGGAGCAGCTCTTCGCCGCGGTACCAGCGGGAGATGGCATTGCGGATGGCGCTCGCACCGGCCAGCTGCGTCTCGATCTTCTTTCCCCGGGTGAGGGAGACCAGATGATCGGTAGCGCTGATGTTGAGCGGATCGCTCATCGCCACCACCAGGATCCTGCCCTGGTCCTTGAGGCCGATCGGCACCAGCCCGAACTCCTCGGCCGTATCGGCCGGCACCACCTCGAGCGCAGCCTTGTCGGCTTCGCCGCTGAGATCGGCGCGCACGATGCCGGTCTGCTTCGACAGCGCGCGAACCAGGACCTCCTCGGTGAGAAACTCCATGCGGACCAGGATGTCGCCCAGCTTGCCACCCCACTGCTGCTGCTCGGCCAGGGCGGCCTTGAGCTGAAGCTCGGTGATCACACCTGCCCGGACGAGCAGGTCACCGATCCTGATCCGCATCCCAACATCCTAGTGGAAGCCCGGATGGGCCAGCAAATTCCCGGAAATCAGCGGATTACTGCACTTCCTCGACTCGCATTCCGGGGGGAACTCCGAGCAGAAATGCGCCTGAAGGCGGCGGTTTTCCGGCCAGGACGTTTCTCAACCTCAAATCCACCTTGATCTTCCCGGCCGGCGCTTCCAGGTGGAGCAGCCGCGGCAGCTGTGCCCCCGAGGCGTCGTCGTGCTCGTCCAGCCCCACCGACCAAAGCAGGTTGTTCGCGGCGTCGGAACGGCGGACCTGGACGACCCGGAAATCCCCCCCCAGCACGACGTCCTGGCGCAGTCTGGGCGAGAGGATCACCAACCGGTATCCATCTCCGTCGCGCGCGGCGCTGTCGGGCCGGCCGCCCGGCAGCTCCGGGATGTCCCCCGTGATCAGCGCCACCAGCTCCTCGTCGCGCAACGGTGCCGGGATCAGGCGGCTCAGGTTCTCCGGCGTCGCCGGGCCCCGGTAGAACACGTTGCTGCGCAGGTCCAGCAGCGCGAAGCGACCTTGATCCGCCACCAGCACCGCCGCCGGATCGCCGATCGCCGTCAACGCCTCGATGCGGAGCGAGGCCGGCCGTTTCACCGAGAGGTGCAGCGCGTACCGTCCGGAATTCTCAGGCGCCTCCACGAACGCCTTGGCGTCGCAAGTGAGCGTCTCGGGAATGCCGTGCGCCTTCTTCGCCTCGATGTAGAGCGCCCCCGGGTCGGGCGGCGGGCCCGCGACGATCTGCGGCCTGGGACAACCCACGAGCAACAGCAAAGCAACCACGGAGCGCGCAGGGAACGCACGAAGCACGGGCATGGCGTGCGCCGCACTGTAGCGGCGAAGCGGGGGAACGCAACAGCGGGAAGTCCGTGCGACGGGCGGCCGCCAGGGTTAGATTGCGCGCGCTCTTCACCGGAGGGACGCATGCCGCGCACCTGGGCGCTGATCGCCGTGCTCCTGCTCACCGCTTCCGCCGCCATCGCGGCGCCCGCTCCCGCAGCCGCGACCGGGGCTCCCGCGGGCGCGCCGGGTCATTGGTCCGTCCTCACGGGCGAGACCGTCAGCCCCGACCGCGACGCGATCGCGTTCGAAGTCGGCTGGCCAGGCGTCAGCTTCTCGTATCTCCACGGAGTCTCCGATCGAACCGACGTGGGCATCCGATTCGATCTGCTCTACTCGTATGAGAACACGACGGATACGGCGTTCGGAGTCGGCGCGGACGTGCCTTTGCGGCTCGTCGTGAACCGAAGCGATCTGGTGTCCATCGCGCTGCACGTCGATCCCGGCTTGCGCATCTACTCGCGCAACGGCGGCACGGACTTCATGACACGTTTCCCGGTCGGCGGCGTGATCGGGGTCCAGGCCACACCGGAGCTTCGCCTGGCCGCCTCCGCGGACCTCGCCATGGCGATCAACTGGACGCACACCGCGTTCTTCGAGATCGGCCCGCAGTTCGGGCTCGCGGGCGAATACGCGGTCGACCGCAAGCTGATGCTCGGATTGAATACAAAGTTCGGGCCACAATTCATCACGCTATCCGGGACGGGAGCGCAGCTCGCCTTCACCGTCCAGGCCGTGGTCGGCTATCGCATGTAGGCAGATGCACCCGGGGCGGAATCTGGACGTCCCGAGCCTCGGCCGTACCCTGCCGGCGTGGAACGCCAGGCCGCCACCCTGCTCAAGGTGCGCTTCGCGGACCTCTCGCACCTGCAGAACCACCTGCACGTGGTCGAGGGACGGACGCTCTTCTTCTTCCGTGAAGCGGCACCGCGGCTGGTGGGCGCGGACCGGGTCGTGATCGAGTTCTCGCTGGCGAACAGCGAGCAGGTGAGCACTCTTCGCGGGTCGGTCCTGGGACGGGTGGATGTCGCCGACGGCAGCCAGACCGGCGCGTGGATCGAGTTCCCGGACGCGAAGCTGGCAAAGCGGCTGGAACGCGGAACGACTGCGCTCGCGACGCGGCAGCACCAACGGGTGATCTGCGACCTGCTGGTGGAAGTGCGGCAGGGCGCGCATTCGTTCCTCGCGCGCTTGATGGACGTGAGCATGGGCGGCGCGAGGATCGTCGGGGCGACCGCCCCGCGCATCGGCGCGATGCCGCTGCGGGCGGGAGGAACCGTCACCCTCAAGCTCGCCGGGGTGATACCGCCGTTTCCTACCGATCTGGGCCGCGCCGACGTGGTGCGCACGGACAAGAATACCGGCGAGCTCGCCGTCCGGTGGGTACGCAGCGATCCGGTGGTGCGGGCCTCGTCGCTGAAGCTGATCGATGAGGTGCGCCGCTCCTGGGGGCAGGCCACGGAGATGACGCATGCCCCGCCCTGCTGCCAGAAGGGCCAGGTGCTCGATCCGCCCATGCCTGCGCTGCGCGGACGACTTTGACCGACACCGCCGGCGCTGCTTTCTTCGCCGGCGCGACCGCATCTGCGACAATGATCACGAAACCAACACGAGGGGTCCATGGACCGACGAACCGTCTCGACGGCCCTTTCGCGCGGACATCGCGCGTCGCTCGACGGGGCCGAAACCGATGACTTCAGCGCTCTCGAAGTGCTGGCGGAAGGCACGGGCGCCTGGCTCTCCCACCTTCCGGGGTACGCAGGGATCGCGCTGCTGCTGCACGCGCCGCTCCTCCTCGTGCTCCTGCTGCCGCCACTGCCCGCAGGCGTCGTCGCCGCCATCCTGGTCGTCGCGGGGCTCTTCGTCGCGCTGCTGGTGAAAGCCGCCGTGGTCAAGGCAGTGATCGACGGGCGCCGGAATCTTTCGACCGATTTCCTCGAGCTCGTCGAGGCCCTGCGTGGCGCGCCGAAGGTCCTCGTCCTCGGGGCGCGAATCCTCGGGCGAGCGTCAGTGCGGTGCCTTCTTCTCCTGGTGCCCGGGCTCCTCTATCTGACGGAGACGTTCGCGGCGGTGCCGGCGCTCATCATCGAAGGCGGCTCGACGAGGGCGGCGCTGCGCCGCAGCGAGAAGCTCACCGGCGGCGTGCGCACACAGGTGCTCGGCATCTGCCTGGTGATCTGGAGCATCGCGGTGGGCCTCATGCTGTTTTCCGGGCTGCACAAGGGGGGCAGCGTCGGGAGCACCATCTGGATCGTCGTGTATCTCTGCACGAGGGCGTTGGACACGTCTCTCGCCGCGGTTCTGAGCGCGATGACGTACCATCATCTCTGCGACCGGCCCGACGCGGGCTGACGCAAAGGCCAGCGCCAGGGTCGTCAAGGCTCGAAACGACTCAGGCGCTTTCTCGGGCTCGCTCGAACTCGAAGACGTCGAAGTCCGTCAGGAGCAACGCGAACGAGGCCATGCCGCGCAACGCGGGAAACAGGTCGTGTACCAGCTCTTCCGCAATCCACGGTTCCACCGTTCCGTCGGCAACCAGGAGCCATTGCCCGGGCGGAAACCGTACGCCCTTGCCGATCAGGGCGAGCATCGGAGTACCCCTGTACAGGTAATACGCGGTCTCGGGGGCAAGCTTGCGCGGCATGCGTGCACGGCCATCTAGTCGAGCCGTCCCGTTTTCACAACGTTTTTGCTGTTCTCTGGATATAGGGGCGCTTCGCGCCTGGCGCTGTGTTCACCGATGAACGCGCTTCATCCGCTTTATTTACTTACCGCGGAATACCGCGGCGTCGACCATGATGAGCCGCGCCTTCACGTCGACCCGATACTCGAACCGCCAGCCCTCGAGATCGAGGATCATCCCGCTCGCTTCCAGCGAGGACCAGAGATTGCTCCCGACCGGAAGCGTGCCGAGCGTCCTGCCGATCTCGAGCAGACGCTCGCGCAGCTCGATGAGTACGTCACCGGGCACCTTCTTGAACGGCTTGGCAATCTCGACGTGGAACACGCACGGTGATTTTCCTGGTGAACCCGAGGGGGCGCAACGCGCACCCCCGCCCACCACCGATCTCTACCCCGAGCAAAATCAGAACCCGCGAGTGGGATCTTCTCTGCGTCCCTCGCGACGCCGTCACGAGTTGCCCGATGTCGACCCCCGTCCGGCACTACTTCTGCGGACTATTCGTATTCGACTGAGGAGTCGTGCTGGTGTCCTTGCTTTGATCACTGCCGGGCTGGGCCGGTGCCTCGCGCGACTGTCCGCTGCTGACCTTTCCTTCCTCGCCCACCGGACCGGCTCCACGCGGGAGTTGCTCCTCCTTGCCCGCCTTTTGCTGCGTGGTGCTCGGGAGGAGGCCGGTGTCCGGGCTCAAGTCGGGTGTCTTCGCCTCGCTCGAGTGGCTTTGGCCTCGCGTTCCTTCGTCGCCAACCGGCCCTGCTCCACGGCGAGCCTGGTGCCGTTTGCCAGCCTTCTTCTTCGTCTGGCCACCAGGCTTGCTGCTGCTCGCCGAGCTGGAGGCGCCAGTCTCTTTGGTGTCCTTCTCTGTCGACTTGGTATCCTCACCGTAGGCGGTAGCGCCAAGCGCCAGGATGGCGGCTGCCCCGAGCGCCGAACCGAAGTTGAACCTCATGGTCGTCTCCTTCAAAAGAACGCACCGATCGGTCTTGTGAGCTAGCCATCCCTCCAGGTCCATGCAACGCGGCGGCGGCCGCCTGGAGAGTTGGCCAGCCGCTCATTTGATCGAGACCGCCCGGTGAGGTCTGCCGGGCGCCAGACGGCCTTCGCTCCGGGCCTTCACGTAGAGATAGAGCTGCTCGATCTGGGAATCGTCGAGCAGCGCCTTCCACGATTGCATGCCCTTCTCCGGGCGGCCTTCCCGGACGGTCTGGACGAACACGTCGTGCGTGACCAGCCCTTCGGGGGAGACCGAAACCCTCAGGTTTGGAGCGAGATCCGACCCGAGCGCGTCGATGCCGTGACAGCGGAAACAATAGACATGGAACCACTTCCAACCCTGGTACTCGTCCGCGGACACCAGGAGCTTGTCGGACGGCGGCGCCTGGGCGATCTGGCTGCCACCGTCGGTGGCGGGCGCCGCTTCCGTCTTGGCAGGTTGCCCTCCGCCGGGCTGCACGGCCCGCTCGCTCGAAGCGAGGGGAACGCCGTATTCGCCGAGGATCCGCTCGATCTCCCCTCGCTTCCGATCGAGCGCCTCCTGGATCCGAGCGAGGAGCGGCCCCTCCGACTTGCGCACTCCGACGGCGAAGCCGAAGGCGAAGGGTGTTCTGGTGCGCACGTCCAGATCGGGCAACGGCGAGAGCGCGAGCGGCACCTCTTGCTGCTTGGCGAAATACCCAGCCAGAGGTCCCCAGACGATCGCCAGGTCGACGTTTCCTTCGGCGACCGCGTCGATGATTCCGGAGGGCCTGTTCTGCTCGTTGTAGAAGGTAGGGAAGCCGGTCAGACCGACCACTCCGCGGGCCCCCAGCGCCCGTGCCGCCGGCGAGTTGTTGTACTCGTAGCCGATCATGTTGACGGCGATCTTCAGCTCACGAAGGCGAGGATCGTCGAGCGATGTGATGTCGAGGTCTCGATCGACGCGGGTGACGAACTGATATGAGGAGCGGTAGTACGGCCTCGTGGTGATGAAGGCGTCGATGCCCTCCGGCACGCCCATCAGCACGTCGCATTCCCGGGCGCGGAGCGTGTTCCTCAGGAAGCCCCGCCGGTGCGGCCACCAGAAGTAGCTCACCGTCATGCCCAGATCTCCGGCGATGAGCGCGGCGATCTTGTTTTCGAATCCCTGCTCCTCCCGATCGGAGAACGGAAGGTTGTCGGGATCCGCGCAAACCCGGAGCGCGGGGGGGACGTCCTTGGTCACCCCCTGTCCGAATGCAAGTGCTGCGACG